>JACQYM010000138.1:0-7467 GCA_016208225.1 Deltaproteobacteria bacterium
GATCTCACCGGCTCGGGGGCGGGGCATGCCGCGCTCACCCTCTTTGCGGGGTCCTACGCGCTTGTCATCCTGGAGGAGTTTCTCCACATGCGGAAAAGCAAGCCGGTGCTCCTGGCCGCAGGCATCATCTGGGTGCTCTATGCCCTGACCATGGCTGGTCTGGGCGATACCCACGCCGCGGAGGAGGCCATCCGCCATAACCTGCTGGAATACGCCGAGCTTTTTCTGTTTCTGCTGGCCGCCATGACCTATATCAACGCCCTGGAGGAACGCAATGTCTTTCAGACGCTACGCTCCTGGCTCGTCGGCCGCGGCTTTTCCCTGCGCCTGATCTTCTGGCTCACCGGCCTGCTGGCCTTCTGCATATCGCCGGTGGCCGACAACCTCACCACCGCCCTGCTCATGGGGGCCGTGGTGATGGCGGTGGGCGGCGGGAACCGGCGGTTCGTCACGCTCTGCTGCATCAATATCGTGGTGGCGGCCAATGCCGGCGGCGCCTTTTCCCCTTTCGGCGATATCACCACCCTCATGGTCTGGCAGAAGGGCAAGGTAAGTTTTTTTCAATTTTTCGCCCTCTTCCTCCCGTCCCTGGTCAACTGGCTGGTCCCGGCCCTCTGCATGCATTTCGCCATTACGCAGGGCGTCCCGGCCGCCACCGGGGAACGGTTTACCATGAAGTTCGGCGCCCGGCGCATCATGGTTCTATTTCTACTCACCATCGCCACGGCGGTGACCTTCCACAACTCGCTGCACCTGCCGCCCGCCGCCGGCATGATGCTGGGATTGGGACTGCTTGGCCTCTTTTCTTATTACATTAAGAAGCGGGAGCACCGACTCATCGATCCCATCGGCCCTCTCGGCATTGATGACTTCGGCAACGGACGCAGCGCGGCCGCCGACCATTTCGACTTCATGCGCAAGGTTTCCCGGGCCGAGTGGGACACCCTGCTCTTTTTTTATGGCGTCATCCTCTCGGTGGGTGGGTTGGCCCAGTTCGGCTACCTGGCCGCGGTCTCGCGATTCGGCTACGAGGGACTGGGCCCCACCACCGCCAATATCCTGGTGGGACTGATTTCGGCGCTGGTGGACAACATCCCGGTGATGTTCGCGGTGTTGACCATGGACCCGGCCATGAGCCAGGGCCAGTGGCTGCTCGTCACCCTCACCGCGGGCGTGGGGGGAAGCCTGCTTTCCATCGGCTCAGCAGCCGGGGTCGCCTTGATGGGAACGGCTCGGGGTGCATACACCTTTGCCGGCCACCTCCGCTGGACACCGGCCATCGCTCTCGGCTATGCGGCGAGCATCTGGCTCCACCTGCTGATCAATCAAAGTTTTTTTTGATGTTGCCGCGAAAAGCCGTTTCTTTTTCGAGGAAGAACTCGGCCAATTACAGCAGGGAAGACTTGCGGCTTCCCCGCATTGACCCCCCGCACGGACGGCAACGGCGCGGCTCCATAGCGGCTCTATATTTGATGAACTCGTAAAAAATATCTGGATGGTTAAGCACAAAAGTTCGCTATACAAGGCGCGGTGGTATCGCGAAAGCGGAGGCGTACGTAGAGTACGTAGAGCATTTCGCGATCCCGCCGCAACCCAGTAGATCGAATTTTTTGCGACGCCATCAACATTTGAAACAGTCCATGAACCCAGACAACAACCAACACCCCCTTCGCATCCCGACAGCCACCTACCGGCTGCAATTTCATGCCGGCTTCGGTTTCCGGGAGGCGACCGCCATCCTCCCCTACCTGCGGGAGCTCGGGATAACGGACATCTACGCCTCCCCCTATCTCAAGGCCCGCCGGGGCAGCCCCCACGGTTACGATATCGTGGCCCATGACGGCTTGAACCCGGAGGTGGGTTCGGCAGAAGAGTACGAGGCCTTCACTGCTCTGCTCCGTGACCTCGGCATGGGCCAGGTTCTCGATATCGTGCCGAACCACATGTGCGTGGAGGGAGGAGAAAACCTCTGGTGGCAGGATCTGCTTGAGAACGGCCCCAGCTCGGTCTATGCCCGGACCTTTGATATTGACTGGGACCCGGTGAAAAAAGAGCTGAAAAACAAGGTGCTCATCCCGGTGCTGGGAGACCAGTACGGCAATGTTCTGGAAAACGGCGAACTCGTCCTCGCCTTTGCGGACGGGGCTTTTACCCTCCAGTACCATGAACACAGATTTCCCATCATCCCCAAGACCTATGTGCCTATCCTCGGCCACCGGCTGGAGATCCTGGAACAGCAACTGGGCAGCGACAGTATCCCCTTCCAGGAGCTGCTGAGCATCATGACCGCCCTCCAGCACCTGCCTTTTTACACGGAAACCGATCCGGAGCGGATAGCGGAACGCTACCGGGAAAAAGAGGTGGTCAAACGCCGCATCCAGCGGCTGTATGAAGACAGCCCGGCCGTGGCCGGGTTCATCGACGAAAACGTCCGCATCTTCAACGGCCGGCCGGACACGCCGGCAAGTTTCGACCTGCTCGACAGACTGCTCGCCGAACAGGTTTACCGCATCTCCCACTGGCGGGTGGCCACTGAGGAGATCAACTACCGGCGTTTCTTTGACATCAACGCCCTGGGGGCCATCCGGGTTGAGGATGAAGCGGTCTTTGCCGCAACCCACGGCTTTGTCCTGCGTCTTGTGGGCGAAGGCAAGGTGACCGGCCTGCGGGTGGATCACGTCGTCGGCCTTGACAACCCGACCGCCTACCTCCGCCATCTCCAGGCCCAGTGCCGGCGTGCCCTGGGGGAAGGGACGGAAGGGACGCAAACCATGACCGGCCAGACACCGCCGGCCGAGCCTGTCGCCAGTCCGCCACTCTATATCGTCGGGGAGAAGATCCTCATGCCGGGCGAGAGGCTCCCCCGTGACTGGCCGGTGCATGGCGCCACGGGATATGCCTTTTTAAACAGCGTCAACGGTCTCCTGGTGGACGGGCGCAACGCCGGAAAACTTGATGCCGTTTATGGCCGCTTCATGCGCAGGCACCGGGACTTTTCCGAGGTGGGCACCGAGGCGAAACGGCTTGTCATGCAGGTTTCCATGTCAAGCGAGATCAATACCTTAAGCCGCTTTCTCAATACCATCTCCGAAAGAAACCGGCACACCAGGGACTTCACCTTGAACAGCCTCACCAAGGCGCTGGTGGAAATCATCGCCTTCTTCCCGGTCTACCGGACGTATGTCCGCAGCGACCAGATCGCGGAATCCGACCGGCAGATCATCGAAAAGGCGGCATCCCGGGCCAGACGGCATAATCCGGCCATGGGCTCCTCCATCTTCGACTTTCTCCGTGATGTCCTGCTGCTGCGTTGCCCGGCTGGATCGGGCGAGGAGGATCTGCGGCTGCGCCTCGATTTTGTCATGCGCTTTCAGCAGCTCACCGGACCGGTGATGGCCAAGGGCATGGAAGATACGGCCTTCTATGGATATAACCGCCTCGTTTCCTTGAACGAAGTGGGCGGCGCCCCTGACCGCTTCGGCTGTTTGGTCGATGCCTTCCACCAGCAGAACAGGGAGTGGTTCGCTGCTTATCCCCATGCCATGCTCGCCACCTCCACCCATGACACCAAGCGCAGCGAGGATGTCCGGGCCCGCATGAATGTGCTGTCGGAAATCCCGGATGTCTGGCACAAGGCACTCATCACCTGGAGCCAGATCAACCGGAAACGGCGTAAGGTCGTAGACGGCCTGCAGGCACCATCCCGCAACGAGGAGTATCTCCTCTACCAGACCCTGCTGGGGGCCTGGCCTCATCAACCCGGTAACGGCGAAGAGTTCGGCATCTTCCGGCAGCGCATCAGGGACTATATGCGCAAAGCCATCCGCGAGGCCAAAATCAACAGCAGCTGGGTGAATCCCAACAGCGCCCACGAGGAGGCGGTGGATACCTTCATCGATGCCATCCTCGGCGATGGCGACACCCCCTTTGTCCGTTCTTTCCTGGGGCTTGCCGGCTATGTGAGCCGGCTCGGCATGTTCAACTCCCTCTCCCAGACGCTGCTCAAGATCACCTCGCCGGGCATGCCGGATTTCTACCAGGGCAGCGAAATCTGGGACCTGAGCCTCGTGGACCCGGACAACCGCCGGCCGGTCGATTTCACCAGGCGGGCCGGGATGCTGCAGGCATTGCAGGCCGCGGAGCGACGGATCGGGCCGGCCGCCCTGTGCCGCAAGCTGCTTGGCAACATGGAGGACGGCCACGGCAAGCTCTTCCTGACCTGGAAGGCCCTCACCTTCCGCCGGGACAACCGGGACATCTTCGAGCAGGGCGCCTACATCCCGCTAACGGCGACGGGGAAACAGGCCGAATCGATGGTCGCCTTTATGCGCGCGGCCAATGGGAAAAGAATAATTGTGGTGGCGCCCCGTCTCCTGTCCCGCCTTCTCCGGGATGACGTTTCCCCTCCCCTGGGACACGCTGCCTGGGGGGATACCGTTCTCGAACTCCCGGCGGATGCCGTGATTAACGGCTATCGGAACATCTTTACCGGCGAAATCCTGCCGGCAGACGAGACGGCGGGTCGGTCCCTGCCCCTGGCTGCGATTTTCCGGCAATTCCCGGTGGCGCTGCTGCATGGGGAAGTTACACCGGAGTAGTCGTCAGCCGGCCTATCCCCGTCACTCTGCAAAGAATCTTCGTAACTATCCAGCAGCACCCCATCTGTGTCCGATCAGGCTTGCTCAAATAGATCAGCTATACCTCACAAGCCTGCTTGAACACATCTGGAGCACTGCTGAACAGTTACAATTACGTAGTTTTCTAACTATTTCGGCATTAAGATGGATAGTTACGAAACTTCTTACGAATTCAACAAATCCGCAATCCGGTATCCGCAATCAGCAATCAATTATCCTCACCTGCTCCTGAATACCAGAAACCGCGAGGCGGTGAAGTTGACCGCGAGTCCCACGGCGGAGCCGGCCGCCACGCCCAGATAGAGATGATGACTGACAAACTCGGAGAGGAACACGGCCAGGGCATAGACCCCGTAATTCACCCCGCCGCCCACCGCATTGACCACCAGATAGCGGAGCCACTGCGCCTGCCAGCCGGCGGCGGTGCAGGCGGCAAAGGTATAGCGCCGGTTGAGCCACCAGGTGATGGTGGCGGCGAACAGATAGGAGAAGAGCCGGCTCACATAGGGATTCATGCCAGCCAGACTGACCAGCAGCTGCAGGCTGCCGGCATCCGCCACGAAGCCGACAGTGCCCACCAGACAGAACTTGAAGAATTCCGACACCAGGCCGGCCGCGGGACAGCTTCTATTCATGCCCATGGCCGGCCGCGGCAATGGAGAGGTAATGCAACCGCTTCATTTCCCGGCGGCCGTGGGTGACGGTGTCCAGAATCAGACCGCAGACCAGGCTGAGAAAGGCGAGCAGCATGATGCCGGTGGCCAGGATGGCGGTGGGGAAACGGGGCACCAGGCCGGTGGCCATGTAGGTGAGAAAGATCGGCACGGCCAGCCCCAGGGAGATGGCGGCCAGCAGGGCAAAGAGGATGGTGAAGAAGGCCAGGGGCCGCTCCTCCTTGAACAGATTGATGATGGTGAGCAGAATGCGGAATCCGTCCCGGTAGGTGTGCAGCTTGCTCACCGAACCCTCCGGCCTGTTGCCGTAGGGCGTGATCACCTCGGCGGTGGGCATCCGCAGCTCCAGGGCATGCACGGTGAGTTCGGTTTCGGTTTCAAACCCCTTGGCCAGGGCCGGGAAGGACTTGACAAAGCGGCGCGACATCACCCGGTAGCCGGACAGCATATCGGTCAGGCTGCGGCCGAAGAGCAGCGAGACAAAGCCGGTCAGCAGCCGGTTGCCCAGATGGTGGCCAAGGCGGAAGGCGGCATCGTCATGGGCGGTGAGCCGTGAGCCGACCACCATGTCGAGCTGCTCATCCAGCAGCTTCTCGATCATGGCCGGCGCGCTGGCGGCATGATAGGTATTGTCCCCGTCAACCAGCACATAGATATCTGCCTCAATGTCTGAAAACATGCGGCGCATGACGTTGCCCTTGCCCTGGTGCTTTTCCAGCCTGACAACGGCCCCGGCTTCCCTGGCCAGGGCAACGGTCCGGTCGGTGGAATTGTTGTCATAGACATAGATCTCCGCGCCGGGGAGCACGGCGCGGAAATCCCGCACCACCTGGGCCACGGTTTTTTCCTCATTGTAACAGGGCACGAGTACGGCAATGCGTTGGGGGAAAGGGACGGAAACAGCCTGCATCATTTGGTTTCACCTCTGGTGTTAAAAGAATCAAGACGCCCCACGGCGCAGAAATAGAGCGGAGAATCGAGGTGTTCCTCGATGTGCGGTCTGAGCCGGCGGCAATCCCCGCTGTCGATGCCCAGCCCGTAAGCATGCAGGGCAACAATGGTTGCCTGAATTTCTTGATAATTAAAGAGAACGAAAAGCGGTCCCCGGTGTCCGGCCACCAGCTCCTGCATGCGGAGATCAAAGCCGTTGGGCGTGGCCGACGGGCCGGTGAAATAGCTCTGGATACGGAGAAAACGCACCGGCGTCGGAAAAAAGGGGATGACATAGGCCATGGGGGACACGCCGGTCATGAGCACGATGGTATGGTCCGGATCAGCAAGGGGCGGCGGATGGACCCCGAAAAAATCATCCCCCCAGGAAACCCGCCCCCAGTTGCCGGGCTGCAGGGTGACCAGCATCAGCACCGCGCAGCCCAGGGCCACCCAGTATTTCGTCAGCCGGCGCCAGGGAAACCGGCTGATAAGCAGCCAGATCCCCAGGGGGGCCAGCATTTCCAGCGGCAGCAGATAGCGGTAAATGCCGAACAGCCGCAGCCAGGCCGCATAGGCAACCAGGGCGCCGCACAGCAGGAACAGCCCCTGCCGCCGCGCCGGGACGGCTTGAGAGCCAGGAGGGGCAGCCGCCTTTTCTCTGCCCGCGCTCAAGCGTCTGTACAGGGCAACGAGGCCTGTCGCGGCCAGCAGCACCGCGAAAAGCGGGAAGCGGAGATCGCGGAAATCGATCTCCGCCGTGCGGCGCGGATCAAAAACGATCACAAAGGGGAAGAACAATGCCTCCCAGATGCTGCGGGGCAGAAAGCGGGGGTCCCGGTAATCGGCGAGAGCCGCCATGGGCGAGGCAAAGACGTGATTGAAATAGGGGAAAAGGGGATTGCCGTAGCGCACCCACAGGTCATACATCCAGTAGCCGCCGCCGGCGGCAATGCCGGCCAGCACCCCCAGGCCGAAAACAAAAGCCAGGCCCACGCGCCGCCACAGCGGCCCCGGCACGACCAGCAGGGCCGCGCACCAGCCCACGCAAAAGACGGCGGCCGGCTGCTTGAGTCCGGCGGCCAGGCCGAACAGCAGGCCGCCGGCCCCGGCCAGCAGCAAGGCCCTGCCGGCCGGGCCGGCCGTCAGCAGCCGAAAATTGGCGAGCAGCAGCCAGGCCCCGCCCAGCACCAGCAGACTGATCAGATTGTCGGCAAACATGGTGC
>JACQYM010000138.1:7493-10820 GCA_016208225.1 Deltaproteobacteria bacterium
GCCGAGCAGGGCAATGGGAAAAACCAGCCAGCGGGTCCTGGCCTGCTCCTCGGTCATGACGCTGCGCGCAATGCCGATGAGCAGCGGAAAATTGAGCCCCTGCAGCGCCCCGAGCAGAAACCCGGCGACAAGGGGCGGCAGCCCGGTCACCACAAAATAATAGGGAACATAGAGCAGCGGATTATAGAAGTTGGCCACCTGGGCCGGCGCCACGTCATAATCGAGCCGCTGGTGCAGAAAGGCATACGGATTGTAAAGATGATAATTGCGCAGGTCCCAGTTGGCGTCCTGCCCGAGACAAAGGGCCAGCAGGCCGAACAGCAGCGGGCCGGCAACCCACGGAAGAACGGAGGATATGCGCTGTGAGCTGGAAAGAGTCATGGGACAGGTTAGTTAGACTTTTAGACGAAAACCCTTCAGACTATCGCCCCGGGTAGTTACAAAAAAAATTACACCAGACCAGGGCAGTGCTGATTCGTTGACGGAAGTTGCCGTGTGAAAAAACGTAACATATTACGATTCTTTGCCGGAGAAGGGAAGGAAAAAAAGGCGGCGCCATCAAATTTTAAACTGTTGCAGCTTCCCCTTGAGTTCGCCGCTCATGCCGGCCAGATCGCCCGTTTCCTTCTGCACCTGCAGGCCGGCGGCGGAGAGCTTGCTCACCGACTCCCGCACGCTGCGGATATCATGGGAGACCGCCCGGCTCGACTCCGCGGCCCCATTGATCTGGGAGGATACATCCTCCATATTTTTTGCGACCTTGACCGCCGTGTCTTTCATGCGCTGCACGCCGTCCAGGGCATCCGTGATATTCTGGGCGATATCCCGGGTGGCGACTGCCTGCTCTTCCACGGCGCCGGCGATATTGACGACGATTTCGTTGATATCGTTGATCACCGTATTGATGCCCTTGATCTCGCTGATGGTGTTGTCCGTTGAATTCTGCATGGCCTCAACCTTGTGCCGGATGTCGCTGGTGGCATTGTTGGTCTGGGCGGCAAGGGCCTTGACTTCACTGGCCACCACGGCAAATCCCTTGCCCGCCTCGCCGGCGCGGGCCGCCTCAATGGTGGCGTTTAAAGCGAGCAGCTTCGTCTGCTCGGCTATCTCGACAATCACGTCAATCACCTTGCTGATCTGCTGGGCCGCCTGATGCAGCTCGTCAACCCGTTCGGAGGCATTGTTCACACTGCTGACCGCGGTAGCGGTGATGGTCCTGGCCTGTTCGGTGTTGGCGGCTATTTCCGCCACCGTGGCGCTCATCTCTTCGGTGGCAGACGCCACCGTGGTGATATTTTCCGCCGAGTGCTGGGCCGTGTCGGCCACCTCCCGCATCTGCCCGTTGGCCACGGCGGCGGCAGCGGAAAGGGTCGCCATGCCGCGGCTCACCTGTTCGGCGCCGGCTGTCACCGACTCCGCCTTTGCCGTCGCGCTGCCGCTCAGCTCCTGCATCTCGCCGGCGCAGCCGCTGAGATGGGCCGCCCGCTCATCCAGCCGGGTAAATGCCGTGGCCACCTCGGAAAACATGGAGCGCAAATTCATGCTCATCCGGTCAAGATCCTGGCCGAGCCGTTCCAGCTCGCACCGGCCCTCCAGCCCGGAAACCGCGGTCAGGTCGCCTTTGCCGAGTTTTTCGGCGCATTTTTCGATCCGGCCGAGACGGGACACGATGCCGCCCAGCATGATGACGGCCAGGACCATGCAGGCCATCCCAAGCACAACCCCGGCAATCTGCTGCGTGAGCAGGGTTCTGACCCGGCGTTCCGACTGATTCTGCATCATGGCCACCGCCTTGTCCATTTCCTGCAGCAGGCCGATGTTGTTGCCCATGATCCAGTCAATGTGGCTTTCACTGCCCTCGGCGCCCGCCAATACAGCGTTGACATGCCGGGCAAAATCATCCCAGATCGTACCCACCCCGGCGAGCTGGCCACGGGCCGGCTCGGGAACGGCTGAGCACTGGCGGAACTCGCTGTTTCGCATATCCGTTCCCAGCGGCACCTTGCCACCCTCGAGCAACCCCTGCAGGGTAGCGCTGAACACCGCCATGGTATTTTCGATGACCTGGGCCTTCTGTTCGTCCCCTGCCCCGGATTTGCCGCGGGTCGTCTGGAAGTCAAGGACCTCCTTGGTCAGTTTCTGGGACAGCATGCGCTGCCGGCCGGCCAGATTGATCAGCAGGCCCTCATCTTTCTGTTTGCTGACCGTCATCCAGGTGAGGAGAAACATGATGATGATAATCAGCGACAGGGCACCCGCGGTAACCCCAAGTTTCAGTTTGACGGACATAAATAAATCCGGCCTCCGCATTGATTTATTTTTTAACTGTTGCCGACAGACGGCGCATCAACTATTTTCGTGACGATATCTTGGACAGATGCAGGAAACGATTGCAAGAAAAAATATACAATGCCGCAATCCGGCCGGGAAAACCGCACTCCTGCGTGATCGTTTACATTTTTTATGACGCCGCGGTTTGGCATGCCGCGCTGATTGGTGTTGACGGATTGCTGTATTTATGAAAAAAGAGAGGTACAATGCCGTCAGGCGAATCAGCGCCGCTCCGCCTGACGGCATCATCATCTCACTTCCTGCGGTAATAATATCTGGCCGATTCCAATGGTCAGCCGTGTGAAACGACATGCAGAGCAAAAAAAATTTCCCCCAAAAACTCACCGCCCTGCTGATTTACGGCAGGCCGCCCCTGGTCTTCGGGGGCCTGGTGTGCGCCATAGCCGTGATGTGGAGCCGCAGCCTGCCCCTCTATGTAACCGGGGTGTTTCTGCTGCTTATTTCCATGAGCTTTGATGTGGTGGACGGTTGGTTCGCGGCCCGCTACCCGCCCCATGCCACCCTGGCCAACCTGGCGGACCGGGTCATGGACAAAATCGTCTATTCGACCATCTTTCCCCTGGTGGCCGTCGGCATGATGTGGCGCCTCATCTTCATCGCCCCGGATCATACCCGGCCGGAAGTCCTCCATGCCATTCTGGTCCTGCTGTTATGCATTACGGTGCTGGTGCGCGACAACTTTGCCCATTTCATGCGCAGCTGCGCCATCCAGAAAGGCTTTGAAACGGAAACCGTGGCGTTCACCCGGCTGCGCACCATGGTTGCGGCCCCGGTCGGGGCGCTGCTCTATATCCATGCCTTTTTCCTGCCGGGCAAAGGATATTCTACAATTTATATCCTCATTTCAGAGCTGGCCAATCTGCCCCTGCGCACCTTCTTCATCATCGAAATCATTTTTCTGATCATCAATTTCGGCTCCATTGCCGTACTGTGCCGGAAATACGGCACGATCTTTCTCGACGAAGTATGCCATGA
>JACQYM010000265.1 GCA_016208225.1 Deltaproteobacteria bacterium
GAGCCAGCCCTTCTCAAGAGCCACTGCCCGGACCTGGGCGCATTTGATCCGCCCGATCAGGCGGCTTTGAGCATTCGTGCGGCCGCTTTATCCCATGTGCATGCAATGAATGAACTGTCGATAATGATACATCTCGAACCTCCTGTTGGCCATCATATGTTCACCGAAATGAGGCCACCTGATAGTCACCGAAATAGAGCCATCCTATTTTCGGCGAAATAGAGCCACCCGGTGAGCCTATCGGGCCAAAGGTATCTCGGACCAAAACTTGATAATCGTGTAAACTCCCAAGAAAAAACTCAAACCCTTGGGAGGATCAGTGATGGCCAACAGGAGGTTCGAGATGTTCCAGTACCGACAGATCATTCATTGCATTCGCATGGGACAAAGCGATCGCACCATCGCTCAAAGCCGTCTGGTGGGGCGAATCAAATGCGCCCAGGTCCGGGCAGTGGCTCTTGAGAAGGGCTGGCTCGGCGAAGGCACCCTTCCCGATGACGCTGAATTGGCGCAAACGTTTAAAGGCAATCGCAGCACCAATTGCACCCGAAATTCCCTGTGTGAACGGTACAAGGATCAAATTGAGCAGTGGCTTTCGCAGGGCATTCAGGCAACCACCATCTTTCAAGCGTTGGTGGACCGATTCGGCTTTACCGGCAGCTACTCTTCGTTATGCCGGCTGGTGCGAAGGCTGCGGGCTGCAAAGCCCGATGTTACCTGCATTTTAGAGTTTGCCCCGGGTGAGGCAGCGCAGGTGGATTTTGGCAAAGGGCCGAACATCATCGATGCCTTTTCGGGAAAGCTCATCAAAACCTGGATTTTTGTGATGACGTTATGCTTTTCTCGCCACATGTATGCCGAGGTCGTTGTCGATCAGAAAATTGCCACCTGGCTGGGTTGCCATCGGCGGGCTTTTGAGTTTTTCACCGGTGTGCCGGCCAAGACCATTATCGACAACGCCAAGTGCGCCATTGTCAGGGCCTGCTACCGAGACCCGCAGGTGCAGCGATCCTATGCCGAGCTTGCGCAAGGGTACGGTTTTATGATTTCTCCTTGCCCGCCCAGAGATCCGAAGAAAAAAGGGCGGGTCGAGTCGGGAGTAAAGTATGTCAAGAAAAGGTTTGTACCGCTGCGCAGCTTCCGTTCGCTGGAAGATGCCAATGGGCAATTAATGCAATGGGTGATGCAAACTGCCGGCAACCGCACCCATGGCACCACCCGCGAAAAACCTCTGACACTATTTGCCCAAATCGAAAAGTCCGTGATGCGCAAGCTTCCCGATGTTCCAGTCCAGGTTGCCGTCTGGGCGCAGGCCAAACTGCATCCCGATTGCCACGTGCGATATGAAAACTGCCTTTACTCGGCCCCCTATCGGCTCGTTAATCAACCCCTCTGGCTCAAGGTGGTCGACAACAACGTTAAAATCTACCACGACCTTCAGTTGGTGGCCGTTCATCCAAAACTCAATAAACCCGGCCAACGCTCCACGGTGGACGATCACCTGCCACCGGAAGCCATTGCCTACAAGACCCAAGACCCGCAGTGGTGCCTGAAGCAGGCCGAAGCAATCGGTGCCAACTGCCGGCAACTGATCGAACTGCTGTTCAGCGACCGTGTGCTGGATAATTTGCGCGCTGCCCAGGGGGTGGTAGGCCTTTGTAAAAAATATGGGGCCATGCGCCTTGAGCATGCCTGCAAAAGAGCACTTTTTTATGACAATCCCCGATATGCCACCGTCAAAAGCATTTTACAGCAAGGGCTGGATCAGATGCCGCTCACCGAGATCAATTGGCCGGCATTGTCTGCAACCTACACCGGCGCAGCCAGGTTCATACGGCCTGCGGCCGAACTGCAGTTGCAGTGATGAAAGGAGGCCACAATGAATCCAATGCCCGAATTGATCCCGATGCTCAAGCAACTGCGGCTGTCCGGCATTCTTGACTCCATCGAGTCGCGCAACCGGCAAGCCATCGAGAAAAAACTATCCTACATGGATTTTTTGGCAACCATCGTCACCGATGAGACCGAGCGGCGCAATCAAAAGAAACTGGCCGCCGCACTTCGCCGTGCCAACTTCCGCAACCAAAAGACCCTGGAGGAATTTGACTTCACATTTAACCCCAATATCAACCGACCACTGATCAGCGAACTTGCGGCTTGCCGCTATATGGAAGAAAAAGTGTGCGTTTTGATCGTCGGCCCCTGCGGCACCGGCAAAAGCCATATCGCCCAGGCCCTGGGCCATTGCGCCATTCGTTGCGGCCATGATGTGCTGTTTATCAGTGCCTCCAAAATGCTGGCTCAGCTTAACGCCGCGCGCGCTGCCAACGGCTTCGACCGGCAGTTCGCCAAACTGACATCGGTAGATTTGTTGATCATCGATGACTTTGGACTCAAGCCCTTGAAGGGCATCCAGGACGAAGACTTTCATGACGTTATTGCCGAGCGCTATGAGCGCAAGAGCACCATTGTGACTTCGAACCTGGACATACCGGAGTGGCCCGAGGCCTTCGCCAATCGCATTCTCAGCGCGGCAACCATCGATCGACTGCGCCACGGCGCCTACAAAGTAGTGCTTGAAGGGAAAAGCTATCGATCGCCGCGTCCGGTAACCAAACAAAAACCGGAGCCTTCGAAAAAATGAGCAGCCCGACCCAATCTCAATCTTAGCGCGACCGGTTCGGGGGGATTTTATGGTCCCCCCGAACCTGGTTCAACGCACCGCAGAAAGGGGGTGATAAACTCGTTTTGAAAAGGCCGTCCGAGATGATTTTTGGACCATTTTTAGTGGCTTCATTACGGCGAAAA
>JACQYM010000266.1 GCA_016208225.1 Deltaproteobacteria bacterium
ATCAAGAGAAACCCCTGAAGAGGCGTCCTTCATGGCCGTCATCTGATCGGTTATTAAGGTGTTGTAGTCGTACTCACGGGTGACGGTCCGTCCTTTGATGCCCACGTCGGCCACCAGGGTGTTGTAGTAGCCGTCAAGGGTGTCGGTTTTGCCGCCGGTAAACCGGATATATTCATTCCCCGGAATGGCGCTGATAAGCTGGGCATTGGTCTGGTCCCCCCGGAAGATCTCCCCGATATCGCTGACCTTGCCCGCTGCCACATAATCATTGTTGCTGCTGACCACGCTGTTGACGCCGATGGAATCGGCGCTGGAGCCGGTGAAGAAGGTATTGAGCCCGACCGTGGCAAGAAAATTGGAAGTGTCTTCGCCAAAGGCAAACTGGTGGTTGGCGTCCGGGGTCAGCACCAGTTTATTTTCCTGGATCGAGGCGGAAACCCATGGGGTGGATTCGCCGCTGGCGTTGATAATGGAGATATTGATGGCATCCACCACGTTCTGCAGGGTGTAAGCCCGTTCCAGGGGAATTTCCACCGGCTGCGGCAGGGCCAGGGTGTCGTCATTGTTATAGATCCAGATCTTGAAGCTGCCGCCGTCCGTCTGCAATTCTTCCGAGTAATCAAAACCCTGCATGGAAGCGGAAACCTGATTGTCCTCGGCGTCGAAGGTGAGACGGCCGTCGCCGCCCGTATCGGTTCTGCTGATGGCGCCGCCCCCCAGCCCCAGATGATCGAGGTAGAGGTCGTTTGACCCGGCCGAGATACTGATTGCGCTGCCGTTGGCAAAGAGGGAGAGTCTGCCGGTGTTGTGCGAGGCATCGGCGGTATAGGTGTCGTTGGAAAGACCGAGTTTGGCTTCGGCGGCCAGGGGGGCTGTGTCCAGTCCGGCAATGATGATGCGGGACTCGTCCCCGATATTGGTGTTGCGCAGGACAATGGCATTGACTGCGCCGCCGTTGGTGCCGTCGCCCACCACCGCCTCAATCGTGATTTTGGGGATGTTTTCCGGTACCGTGGCCGGGTCGTTATAGGTCTGGATGGCCTGATTGATGGCAGTCACGACGTTGCCGGCCAGGGTGGCCGGGTCCGTGTCATTTGGCGGGCCTGATGTGGCATCAACCGTATAATTGATATCGATGCCGTTGACCTGGAAGTTGATGACCGTGCCGTCATCAGCGGCGGCCATGGCCGTCACTGCGTCGCCCGCCACCTGGGTGGTCAACCTGGCCTGTACCCCTGTGATGGCGTCATTGATGGCCTGGGCGGCATTATAGGCCTTGGTGGTGGCCTGGCCGTAGGCTGCGGTCCCGCCTTCGATCTTGCCGATTACCCGGTCATTGATGGTCAGACTGCCGGCTGCCATGGTTTCCGTGGCCAGAGCGGTATCCAGCGTGCCGGTGAGCAGCGTGGTGTCGGCCGCCGCCTCGGCGCTGGTAAGCTGTTCGGAGAAAAGGGTCAGCCCCGCGCCCTGGCTGTGCAACTGGTTCACTTCCCGGATCAGGGAGTTGGCCAGGGTATCAAGACGGCCGAGATAGTTTTCCGCCACCCCCGGTTTCACCTGGTTGTATATTTCCACCTGGCCGCCGATGGTGCCGCCCACGTCCACCCCGTTGCTGATGGCGGTCTTGATCTGGGTGCCGTTGGGGTTGGTGCTGACCCAGTGCAGTTGATTATCCAGCCAGTCGAGCTGCCAGGCTTCATTGTTTTCCACCAGGGTATGGCCGTCTCCCATGAAAATCGTGTAGGACCCGGAGTTGGTTTCGAAATAATTGACCCCCACGTATTCCGACAGGTCCTTCAGCAGCATGTCCCGCTGGTCGCGCAGATCGTTCTGCTTATTGAGATCGGTTTCAGAGCCGGTTATTTCCCCGTTCAGCTTGGCCAGCTGTTCGGTGAGGGAATTCACACTGCTGACGGAGGAGCCGAGACTAACCCCCAGGTCATACCTGGTCTGCGCCAGTTCCTCGGTCATGTTCTGCAATTGATCGGAAAGGATCTGCGCCTTCTGGATGGTCGCCTCGCGGGAGGATGAATTCTCCGGGTATGAGGCCAGGGTCTGCCAGCTGGACCAGAATTCGCTCATCAACTCATTGACCGCCAGCCCCGGCACCTCGTTAAAAGAGGCCTCAATGAGGCGCATGGATTGCTGCTGCGCCTCCAGATTGCTCAGGGTGGAGTTCTGGTCAACCAGTTTTTTGACCATGAACTGGTCGTAATGGCGGTTGATCTGCAGCCCCAGGACGCCGTTGCCGAAAAAGCCGTTTCCCTGGGGGGTGGGGGTGGCGGAGGTAAGAGTGAGGGTTTGCCGGCAGTACCCCGGAGTATCCACATTGGCGATATTGTGTCCCGCCACGGAAACCGCCTGCTGATGGGCAAGAAGCGCCTCTTTGGCAGTGTTTAATATCTGGGAAACGCCGGCCATGATCAGACCTCTCGGCTCACAAGCGACGGGATGGCGCTTCTCTTCTGCTGCCGCCCGGGCCTGCCGCTGTATAAGGGTTCACCGCTTATCTCGCCGCAGATGAGCGAGATGGCGTCATTGATGTAGCCCAGCGTGTCGCTGGCAAACCGTTTGTTGATGAGATTATTGCTGCTGATTTTTTCCCGCAGCTCCGCCAGCTGGTCGCGATATTTCTTGACGGTCAGCGTCTGTTCCCTGGTCATGAAGGGGATCAGTTCCGCCAGTTTAATGGTTTTATGATGGCTGCCGGCATCCGCCGCGACAATCCTTCTGGCCACCTCCTGCAGGGAATGATCAAGCTGGGCAATCTTCGCCAGCTCGTTCTCTTTCTGCCGGGTCAGGGAAATCAGGGTGGGAACATCCATGTGAACCAGGGCATTCCTTTCCGCCTCCAGAATGGCGAGAAAGCCGGTGGAGATCGCGATCTGCCGTTTCAGGATATCCAGGATCAGGGGTAAGGGAAAAGACTGGTCGTTTTGCAGCAGACCGGGCCATGCTTCCGTCGGGTCATTTCGTGTCGCAAGTTGTGCATTCATTTGAGTGGTTCCTCGCCTGCGGGAGGCTTGATTGCCGGGCTGAGATGCTGATAGAGCATGTCCGCAATGCCCCTTACCTTGCCGTGGGCCATTTGTTTTGTCATTTCCTCATCAAGCATGGACTGGTAAATCTTTTCACCGAAACTTTTTTTAAAAAGGCCGCCTTCCGGGATGCTCTCCCGCATGGTGCTCATCATTTTATTGAGCAGGATGGCCTCGAAATCCTTGCAGGCGTCCAGCAGTTTATTTTCTTCAACTGACTGGGCAAACCGTCTTTCATTCTTATTATCGACAGACTGCATGGATTGCTGAAATTGATTTGTGGCCGGATTAATCGTGTTCATTTAAATAATCTCCAGATCGGCATCCAGGGCGCCCGCCGCCTTGATTGACTGCAGAATGGCGATGAGGTCCCGCGGGGTGACGCCGACGCCGTTCAGGGCGCCGACCAGATCGCCCAAGGTAACGCCGGGATTGAGGGCGATCAGTTTGTTTTCCTGGTCTCTGGCCGTGGTGTTTGCGTTTTCGACCGGCGATGCCGCGGTCACGTTGTTTTTTGAGACCTGGACGCTCAGGTTGCCGTGGGCCACGGCAAGCTCCTTGATTTTCACATCTTTTCCCATAACAATCGTGCCGGTCCGTTCATCAATGATGATTCGTGCCGCGGAGTCCGGGGTGATCTCCAGATTTTCGATGGCCGCCATGAAGGCCACTTCGCTGCCGGCAAATTTTTCCGGCACGCTGATGCTCACCGTGCCGCTGTCCTGGGCATTGGCATAAGGTCCTTCCAGCAGGGTGTCAATGGCATTGACGGCCCGGGACATGGTGGTGAAGTCGGGGCTGTTCAGGTGGAGCACGATTTCCCGCCTGCCGGCAAAGGCCACCGGCACTTCCCGCTCCACCGTGGCGCCGTCAGGTACGCGGGCCACGGTGAGATGGTTGGCCTGGACCCGTTCGTTGGTGCCGGTGTCAAATTGAAAGCCGCCGATGCTGACCGGTCCCTGGCCGATGGCATATACCTTGCCGTCCAGCCCTTTCAGCGGCGTGGCCACCAGGGTGCCGCCCTGGAGGGATTTGGCGTCGCCCAGGGCGGACAGCGTCACGTCAATGGTCTGGCCGCTCTTGACAAAGGGCGGCAGGGTGGCGGTCACCATCACGCCGGCGACGTTTTTTACCTTTACCTCGTTTTTGTCCACATGGACCCCCATGTTTTCCAGCATATTGACCAGGGCCTGATTGGTAAACGGGGTCTTGCTGCCGTCGCCGGTGCCGTCCAAGCCGACCACCAGCCCATAGCCGACCAGCTGATTGGCGCGGATGCCTTTCACCGTGGCCACGTCTTTCAGGCGCACCGCCCGGGCTGTGGAGAGGGGCGCCAGCAGCACGGCAACCATGAGAAGGAAGAGGGAAAATCGTGAAATATTCATACAAGCTCCTTGCGTCAACTTTGCAATCAACAATCAACAATGAACAAACTGCGATCCGCAATCATGCAGTTTCCTGCGGAGTGGTCTTGTTCTGGGTAAGAGCAATTGGTGTGCCGCGCTGCGCGGATGCTGCCTGAAAATAAAAAGTGTGCAAAAACAAGAAGATAAGTTTTGCCCGCGTCATGCCTGCCGGGGTCGGAGGGCGGGTAAGGAAAAAATTGCCTACCGGGTGCCATGCTGCCGGGCAGATCTCCGTTGTGGAGGGGATAATCCGCAATCGCGAATCGCGCTTAAAACGGCCAGAGAATATATACGCCTCTGGTCATCCAGCCGGGCTGCTGCTTGTCGCTGAGAACCCCGGTACCGCTGTACTCGATGCGGGCGTCGGCAATATTGGTTGATTTGACCGAATTGTCGGGGGTGATATCTTTCGGC
>JACQYM010000267.1 GCA_016208225.1 Deltaproteobacteria bacterium
ATCCCAAAACCTATGATCTGCTGTGCAAGGGGGATGCCCTGGGCGTCTTCCAGCTGGAAAGTTCCGGCATGCGGCAGCTGCTGATGAAAATGAAACCCGAGCTCTTCACCGACCTCATCGCCCTGGTGGCCCTGTACCGGCCGGGCCCGCTGGAAAGCGGCATGGTGGAGGACTTTGTCAATACCAAGCACGGCAAAATGGTGGCGAGCTATCCCCTGCCCCAGTTGGAACCGATTTTAAAGGAAACCTACGGGGTCATCGTCTACCAGGAACAGGTCATGAAAATCGCCAATGTGATGGCGGGCTACTCCCTGGGCGACGCGGACAACCTCCGACGGGCCATGGGCAAAAAGATCCCCGCGGTCATGGAGGAGCAGCGCGGCAAGTTCATGAAGGGCGCGGAGAAGAACAGCGTGCCCCTGGACAAGGCGGAATATATCTTTGACCTGATGGCCAAATTCGCCGGCTATGGTTTCAACAAGTCCCACAGCGCCGCCTACGCCCTGATCTCTTACCAGACCGCCTATCTCAAGGCCCATTACCCGGCCCAGTTCATGGCCGCCCTGCTCTCCTGCGACGTCAGCAATACCGACAAGGTGGTCCGCTACATCAATGAGTGCAAGGAGCATCAGATCGATGTCCTGCCGCCGGACATCAATGAGAGCAATCAGGACTTCACCGTTATCAACGACCGGATCCGTTTCGGACTGGCTGCCGTGAAAAACGTGGGCGGGGCGGCCCTTGATTCGATCATGGAGGAACGGCAGAAGGACGGCCCCTACAAGTCCCTGGGCGATTTCTGTTCCCGGGTCGATTCCCGCAAGGTGAACCGCCGGGTCATCGAGAGCCTGATCAAGGCCGGGGCCTTTGATTCGCTCGGCGCCAAGCGCTCCCAGCATTTCGCCATTCTCGACCAGGCCATGGAACAGGCCCAGGCGGCCCAGCGCGACAAGGAAAGCGGCCAGCTCTCGCTCTTTGCCATCATGCCCCAGGCCACCAAGGAAAAATCCACCAGTATTCCCCTGCCGGATATCCCTGAATGGCAGAAAAAGGACAAACTGGCGGCGGAAAAGGAGACGGTGGGGTTTTATATCACCGGCCATCCGCTGGATGATTTCCGGGAGGAGATCAGACAGGCGACGGACAGCGAGATCGCCGATCTGCAGCAGCGCAGCGACGGCGCCGCCGTCCGGGTGGGCGGCCTGATCAAAAGCAGAAAGGACATCAAGAACAAGAAAGGGGAGCTGATGTCCTTCATCACCCTGGAAGACACCTCCAGCAGTGTCGAGGTCGTTGTTTTTTCCCACACCTTTGCCGAATCCTTCCACCTCATCAAGGAGGACACGCCGCTCATCGTCCAGGGCACGCTGCAGAAGGAGGAAGAGGGCGAGGCAAAGATCATCGCCGACACCATTGACCCGCTGCCCGAGGCGTTGAAGAAATACACGGCCGCGGCCCGCATCGTGCTCCATGCCGATCGGATCAGCCGCCGCAAACTTGAGGATCTGAAAAAGGCGCTCCACCGGCACCACGGTCCCTGCCCCGTTTCCCTTACCCTGCATTTTCCCAAGCGGGGCGAGGCGGATATCGACATCCCGGAGGAGCTGACCATCAACCCAGGCCGGGACTTTGCCACCGAGGTTGATACCATTCTCGGCTACGGGGCGATCCAGTTCATGAAAAAGCAGACGGAGCCGCCCCGCAAAAACGGCAAACGGGGCAACTGGCAGCACAACGGATAACACAGGCGGAGGGTGGAATGGCCAGGGCTATTGGTTCATCGCCAGCCATCCCGATGAGCACCGGACCGGGTTGTCCCGCCGCTTATGCCAGGCCTGGGGATGGACTCAGCCAAACGGCCAGCTGAAGGATATGATCTGCCGCAGCTTGTTGCTCCAACTGAAAAGGCTGGCCACATCGTTCTTCCTCCGCCGCGTCCGTATTGTGCCCCTGCTGCCGGGCCGCGCAGCAAGCCCTCGCCGGTCGAGCTCGACACCACCCTGATCCAGAGCAGCGTCAAAAAACTCGCATCGGTAATCGCGCTTCGCCAGGTGTGCCGGCCCTCCCATGAAAGGCTGTTCAACTCGCTTATCGAGCAGTACCACTATCTAGGCTACAGCCAGACGATGTCATAGGCTCTCGAGCCAACAACAAAATCCTCCTTTCGATGTTGTGTGGGGAGGATACCCCCTCTACACGGATTCACGCCAAGAAATTCCCTTTCCTGTTCAAGTTCCCAGTCTCTTTTGAGGTAGGTTGAAAAAAATGGACACCAAAGTTTTGTAATTTTATAAGGAAACAAAAACGGAGGTGTCACGATGAAAAAAATTCCATATGGGCGATATACGCCAGAACTTCGAGAAGAAGCGGTCAAGCTCGTTACCGAGGGAGGCATGTCCGTTGGAGAAGTCTCTCGGCGTCTGTCTTTACCAAAGTCAACCCTGGAGAATTTGTCAATCACAGATTTAGGCTTTTTTGAATACGCTGAACGGCATGCGGCGGAAGACACAA
>JACQYM010000268.1 GCA_016208225.1 Deltaproteobacteria bacterium
TCAGCGGTACCCTGCTCATTCTCACCACCATGTTCATGGTTTCCTATACCCTGCGGCTCACCCTTTATGCCCGCCAGGATGAGCTGAAAGTCCTCCGCTATCTCGGCGCCACCAACAGCTACATCAAGGGACCGATACTTGTTGAAGGCTTTGCCCTCGGCCTGTTCGGCTCCGGCCTGGGACTTGCCGCGCTGTTCATTCTTTTCCAGTGGATCAGCAACCATTTCAGCGGGCCGGGAATCATGAATCTCTTTGAATTGACCTTTCTCTCTTTCGGCAACAGCGCCGTCATCCTGGGCAGCGGTATCGCACTCTGCACCTTCGGCAGCCTGCTGACCATCCGCAAGCTCCTGAAAATATGACATTGGGCGCTGGAAGCATCATGAGAATCAGCAATCGCCATTTCCGCACCTTCCTTTGCAGCCTCCCGCTCTTCTGCGCCATGCTGTTTTTGTACCCTGGACATATGGCGGCGGCGGAAACTGATGACCTCAGAAAGCTCGATGAGGCGGTCCAGCAGCAGAAGAAAAAAATCAAGAAAGTGCAGACCGGCATTGCCGCGCAGCAGACCAAAATCACCGCCTCCAAAAAGAAAGAGCGAAACCTGCTGGACGAACTGGAACAAATCGACCGGCAGATCGCGGACGAAAGCGCCAGGCTTGCCTCCCTGCAGGAAGAGATGGGTCGCCAGAATGAAATGACCTTTGCCAGGCAGAAAGAAATGGATCAGGTCATGCTGGAAAAGGAGACCCTGCGGCAGCACATGGAAAACCGGCTTGCCGCCTATTACCGGATGGGCGACATCGGCGCCATGAATGTCTTTTTTTCCTCTGCATCCCTGGCCGAGCTCCTGTCACTCCGGGAAAATTTTCAGCTCATGCTGAAATATGACCAGCAGCTGATTGCTGCTTTCAAAAAGAAAATGACCGAGCTTGAGGAGAAGCGCCTGGCCCATGAACTGGAAAAAAACCGCCTCCTCCAGGCGGCCGCTGAGGTTATGAAGCAGCAGGAAACCCTGACGGCAACCCAGAAGGAGCGGCAGGACCTGCTTACTCTGGTAAAAACGGAACGGCAGCTCTATCAGCAGGCAGTCAAGGAGCTGGAAGGGGCGGCGCAGCAGCTTACCGCGACCCTTAAACAGCTGGAAGGACAGGCAACCGAGGCCAGGCTCGAAAAAGAACGGCAGCAGCTGGCGGATTCCCCTCTCAAACCATCTAAAAAGAGGAAAACTGCCTCGACCCGGGGGTTTGCCGGTGAGAAGGGGAAACTTTCCCTGCCCGCGGCAGGTACCGTAGTGCAGAAATTCGGCGAACATACCGATAAAGCATCAGGGGTCAGCATGTTTGCCAACGGGATTACGATTGAAACTGCGCCGGGGAGCGATATCGTCGCCGTGTATGACGGAAAAATCGTCTATGCGGGAACCTTGCGCGGTTACGGCAATCTTATCATCACCGACCACGGCGGCAATTATTATTCACTGGTAAGCGGCGTGGGGGAGATCCTCAGGAAGGTGGGGGATACGGTGAAACGGCAGGAAAGAATCGGGGTCACCAGTCTGCACACCGGCCTGCTGCAGGAAGGGCTTCATTTCGAAATCAGACACAAGACCGAGGCCCAGAACCCTCTTGACTGGCTGGAACCCTCCCAGATTTCCGTAAAAAAATGATAACCCTTCCATATCGGCGCCGTTTTTGCCATGTTTGACATTGTCTGAAAGAACCTAACGTGCTAAATTGAACAAAGTGTTTGATCATAACACGATCATTGAACTATTTTATTTCCCCCCTATCCGGTACACTTATGAAAAAACAGACCACCATCACCAAAAAGATCCTGCTTGTCCTCATCATCTGTCTTCCCGTTTTCACCCTGCTCCTCTGGGAACGCAATTCCAAGGTCGAGGCCAAGACAGAGGACATATACAAAAATCTCGAAACATTCTCCAATGTTTTAAGCCTGGTGGAGAAAAATTACGTCGAAGAAATCGATTCCGACAAGGTCATGGAAGGGGCGATCAAAGGAATGCTTTCCACCCTCGATCCCCATTCATCGTTCATGAAACCCGATGATTTTCAGGAACTGAAAATCGAGACAAAGGGCAGTTTTTCCGGCATCGGCATTGAAATCACCATGAAGGACGGCATCCTCACCGTTGTTTCCCCCATTGAGGGCACCCCCGCCTTTGAAAAGGGCCTCAAACCGGGCGATAAAATTTTAAAAATCGACGGCGAAACCACCAAGGATATGAGTCTCATGGAGGCGGTGAAGAAACTGCGCGGCCCCCAGGGGACGGAGGTGACCATCGCCATTTTCCGGGAAGGCTTTACCGACCTGCAGGACATCACCATTGTCCGCAATGTGATCCCCCTTATCAGCGTCGTGTCGAAAATGGCTGAGCCGGGGTACGGCTATATCCGGGTCCGCAGCTTTCAGGCCAACACCACCAAAGAGTTCAAGGATGCTTTAAACACCCTGCAGAAGGATGGCGCCTTGAACGGCCTGGTGATTGATCTGCGCAACAACCCCGGCGGGCTTCTCGATCAGGCGGTGAAAATGTCCGACATATTTCTTGATCACGGCATGATTGTCTCCACCAAAGGCCGGATCAAGGAGCAGAACATGGAATTCACGGCCCATGACAATGGGGACAAATACACCTTCCCCATTATTGTGCTGGTCAATGAAGGCAGCGCCAGCGCCTCGGAAATCGTTGCCGGCGCCCTGCAGGACCATAAACGGGCTCTGATCCTCGGCGCCCAGACATTCGGCAAGGGCTCGGTGCAGACCATCATCCCCATGGAAAACGGCGCAGGGCTCAGACTGACCACGGCCCGCTACTATACACCGAATGAACGATCGATTCAGGCCACCGGAATCACCCCGGATATCATCGTTCCCACGGAAGTTGCCGAACCGCAGCCCGAGGTGAAGGAAAAGAAGAAAATCAATTTCCTGCGGGAAAAGGACCTG
This sequence comes from Deltaproteobacteria bacterium, assembly GCA_016208225.1. GTDB lineage: Bacteria > Desulfobacterota > Desulfobulbia > Desulfobulbales > SURF-16 > SURF-16. The sequence continues at coordinate 2,974 of JACQYM010000268.1, forward strand.
AAACACCACATCAAAAACGGCACCGAGGAAGAAGTGGAAGAGCCGGCCCTCCCCCAGGATGAGCCGAGCGAAATACCCGGCGAGACGAAAGCGGAACCGAAAAAGGAAGATGAGGCCGTCAGCGACAACCAGCTCAATCAGGCCCTGATGCTGCTCAAGGGACTGGCGGTGTTCGGCAAGATGGACCTGGCCCGTTGAAGTAGGGGTGAGGAGTAAGGAGTGAGGAGTGAGGAGAAGCCCGGGCCACTCCTCACTCCTCACTCCCAGCTTCTCCTTCATCCCCTGAGTCTGCGGTTGCGCAGGGCGAGGCTTTGCTGTTTGAAGTTGTGCTGGATCAATTTTTCCTGATCATCCTCCATGATGAGGACAAACTCCGCCGCCACCTTAAAAAAGATCCCTCCCTCCTGCGGCGGCTGCTCCTGGCATGAAAGAACCCTGCCGAAGCAATAGACATATGTATAGCTGGGCAGCAGGGCAATATGAAATTCAAGGATATCGTCCACCTCCATGCGGCGCGCGGCGACAAAGGCGAGGCCTTTGCCGCTCAGATCCAGATCATGGAGGGTGAGGTTGTCGATAATCGTTTTCCCGCCGATGGCTTTCTTGAGGATAAGATTGATCTTTGAATCAAGATGGGCAAGAAAATCACCCAGGTCCGCATCCCGCTCCCTGATGCGCGACAGAGCGCTCTGCGCGCCGATGAACATCTGGATATCCGCCAGCCCCTCATGGTTATAGAGCGGAATGCCGGCCTCGTAATCCTTTTGCAGGGCGGCAAATTTTTCCCTGGTGATCGGCTGAAAGTAAAAGAGATTCCGGCCCATCACCCGTACGGATTGACGTCTGTCAGATTCCACGGAATTACTGTCTGCCATAGTGCTCTTCCTCTTATTCCCTGTCATTGATCAGGCTGTCTACATCAAGCTGCATGGTGAAACTATGAGCCGCATCAGGAAAGCTTCCTGCCTGCACTTCCTGCTTGAAACCGGTCACCGCTTGCCGGATCTGCGGCGCCAGATTGGCATACCCCTTGACAAAACGGGGCACAAATTTCTCGAACATGCCGAGCAGGTCATGGGTGACCAGCACCTGGCCGTCACAGTCGGGCCCGGCCCCGATGCCTATGGTGGGCACCCCCACACTTTCGGTTATCACCTTTGCCAGCCGGTCAGGGATGCATTCCATGACAATGGCGAACACCCCCGCCTCTGCCAGGTCCCTGGCGTCAGCCAGCAGCCTGCGGGCCGAGTCCGCATCCTTGCCCTGCGCCTTGTAGCCGCCGAGATTCGCCGCGGTCTGCGGCGTCAGACCGATGTGGCCCATCACCGCCATGCCGGCCCTGACAATGGCCCGGACGGCAGGGCACACCTCAGTCCCGCCCTCGAGCTTGACGGCATCGCTGCCGGCCTCCTTATAGAAACGGCCCGCATTTCTCACTGCATCCTCGACACTGATCTGATAGGAGAGAAAAGGCATGTCCGCCACCACAAAGGCAGCAGAGGAGCCGCGGCGGACAGCACGGGCATGATGGAGCATCTCCTCCATGGTCACCGGCACGGTGGATTCATAACCTAACAGCACATTGCCCAGCGAATCGCCGACCAGAAGGATGTCAATGCCTGCGGCATCGAGCAGCCGGGCAAAGCTTGCATCATAGGCGGTCAGCACAGTCAGCTTTTCCCCGCCCTTCCTTTTTATGATATCCGGGATGGTTAATTTCTTCATGGCTGTTCATCATCCTTAGAGTAAACGAAGGGATACCCCGTTTTATTGTAGCGCAACGGCACCGGGACAACAAATTAAAATATTCCCGCCGCGCCCCTATTTCACCGGGCCGGTGAACTCGCCGATCAACCGTTGCCGGCAATAATCCCGCGCCCGGCCGAAGTGTTCATAGGCCGCAAGCGTCGCCACCCTGCCCCGCGGGGTGCGCATGAGAAATCCGGACTGAATCAGAAATGGCTCGTAGACATCTTCCAGGGTATTCTTTTCCTCGCAGACCGCGGTGGCCATCGTATCAATGCCCACCGGGCCGCCCTGGAACTTGTCGATCAGCATGAGCAGAATACGCCGGTCCATCTCATCAAGGCCCTCCTTGTCGACCGCGAGCATGGTCAGGGCCGCGTCAGCAACTGCGGCCGTGATTTTCCCTTCCGCCTTTACCTGGGCAAAATCACGGACCCGTTTCAGCAGGCGATTGGCGATGCGGGGCGTGCCGCGGGAGCGGCGGCCGAGTTCCAGGGCGCCTTCCGCATCGATGGGGATCCCGAGCAGCGCGGCAGAGCGCTTGATAATGAGGATCAGTTCTTCCGGGGAGTAAAAATCCAGGCGCAGGATAACGCCGAAACGGTCGCGCAAGGGCGGGGTGAGCAGGCCGGTTCTGGTCGTGGCGCCGACCAGGGTAAAGGGCGGGAGATCCATCTTCACTGTTTTGGCGCCCGGCCCCTGACCGATGAGAAGATCAAGCTGAAAATCCTCCATGGCCGGATAGAGAATCTCCTCCACCACATGATTCAGGCGGTGAATCTCGTCAATGAAGAGCACGTCCCCCTCATGCAGACTGGTGAGAATGGCGGCCAGATCCCCCGGCTTTTCAATCACCGGACCGGAAGTGACCTTGATATTTGCCCCCATCTCATTGGCGATGATGTACGCCAGGGTTGTCTTGCCAAGGCCGGGAAACCCATGGAACAGAACGTGATCGAGCGTCTCCCCGCGCCCCTGCGCCGCCTTGAGACTGATCTCCAGATTGGCCTTGACCTGTTCCTGGCCGATATACTGGGACAATCTTCTGGGGCGCAGATTTCGCTCCTCCAGTTCCTCATGGGAAGAAACGGTGTCGGTGCTGACGATTCTTTCCTCGTACTTCATGCCAGCAGCCTCAGGGCTTTGGTAATGAGTTTGGTCAGGGTGAGATCCGCGGGCGCAGCCGTTGCCGCTGCAACCTGCCGCACCGCCTCTGCCGCGTTGTTCTGGTGATAGCCGAGATTCACCAGGGCCGAAACCGTATCAAGATAGAGGGCATCCCGCTGTTCTTCGCCGGCCGCCGGAAATGGTTGCCGCGGCTCCGGCACCCACTGCACCTTGTCCTTCAACTCCAGACAGAGCCGTTCCGCGGTTTTTTTGCCGACCCCGGGCAGCTGCACCAGCCGGCCCACCGATTCATTGCGGATGGCGGCGGCAAGCTCGGCCGGAGAGATGCCGGACAGAATGGTCAGGGCAAGCCTGGGACCGATGCCGGCTACGCTGATCAGCAGATGAAAAACCGCCTTTTCCTCTTCATCCGCAAAACCATAGAGGAGCAGGGCATCTTCCCGGACATGGGTATAGACATGGATCAGCACCTGATGCCCGGTTTCCGGCAGAGAGTTGAGACAGCCGGCAGTGGCGAATACCTCATAGCCGACACCCCCGGCCATGACGATCAGCCTCTCCGGCGACTTCAAAAACAGCTCCCCCCTGATACAGGCAATCATGACCGTTTCCTGTCCGCCGCTCGTGCTACGGCAAGATGATTGGCGCAGCACATGGCGACCGCCAGGGCATCCGCGGCATCGGGACTCGGGCTGGCCGATAATTTCAGCAATGCCCTTACCGCCTGCTGCATCTGTTCCTTGCCGGCCAGGCCATGGCCGACGACCGCCTGCTTCACCGTTTTGGGCGAAAATTCCTGCAGGGGGAGCCCGTACTGGCTGACGGCCAGAAGGAGAACTCCCCTTGCCTGCCCGAGTTTGATGGCGGAGTTGGGATTTTTTGCCACAAAAACTTCCTCGATCGCGGCATGGTGCGGGGCATGGCTGTCAATCACCGCCCGGATTCCCTCATAAATTTCCTGAAGCCTTTCAGCCATGGCCAGGGTCGGCGTTGATCTGACCACCCCGCAGCCGATAAAACAGAGATCAAAACCATGCTGTTCAACTATGCCATATCCTGTGGCCCGGGATCCGGGATCAATACCCAGGATACGAATCGTCTGCCTCACTTAGGAAAGCTTCTCCATGATCTCATCCGGGATATCAAAGTTGGCATGCACATTCTGCACGTCATCACAATCCTCCAGGCTCTCCATCAGCTTTAACAGACGCTTGGCCACACCCTCGTCAGCGACCTCGACAACATTCTGCGGCACCATGGACAGAGAGGCCTCAAGGAAAACAACGCCCTGCGCTTCCAATCGTTCACGCACCGCAGCAAATTCTTCCGGAGCAGTCGTTACCTGAAATTCCGTTTCCTCTTCCACCACGTCATCCGCCCCTGACTCCAGGGCCAATTCCATCAATTTTTCTTCATCGATGGTTTTTTTATCAACCAGGAGCACCCCTTTTTTGTCAAACATGTAGGAAACGCAGCCCGACTCGCCGAGATTACCGCCGTTCTTTGAAAAAGCGGGACGAACCTCGCCAACGGTGCGGTTCTTATTGTCCGTCATGCAGTCAACCAGGATGGCAACGCCGCCGGGGCCATATCCTTCATAGGTGATTTCTTCATAGACGGTACCTTCCAGCTCGCCGGTGCCTTTTTTGATGGCCCGTTCGATGTTTTCCTTGGGCATATTCACCGTCTTGGCCGCGGCAATGGCGCTGCGCAGCCGGGGATTTCCCACCTGATCGCCCCCGCCGAGACGGGCCGCAACCGTTATCTCTTTGATAAGCCTGGTAAATATCTTGCCGCGTTTGGCATCGACCGCCCCTTTTCTTCTTTTAATATTCGCCCACTTTGAGTGTCCGGACATACTGCAAAAAACCTCCGCTTATTCGTGTTGCAGTGCCTGCACTGTTTGCCCAGCGCCCATGCAGGCAACACAATTTTTATTTATTTTTCCCATGGGCCCTGTGCCAAAACAGCATATTATTTCGGCACAGACCCTAAACCTTTTCATTCAGCGTATTGCCTTTAAATTCAAGGCCCAGGACAAAAACCTCTCTGCTTTCGACGCGGGAACTCTTCGGCTTCACAATTTTCGTTTTTTTGAAAAGCTGCCGCACTTCATTAACAAAAGCAGGGAAATCCTCTCCCTGAAAAACCTTACAGTAGAAATGGCCACCCCGGCAAAGCAATTGTGTGGCAATGGTCAAAGCCTGCCGGGACAATTCAACCGATTTCAAATGATCGGAGAACTTATGGCCGGTTGTTTTGGGAGCAAGATCGCTGACCACCACCTGAAACGGAAATTTATCAGCCAGCTGCGTCTTGACATCATTGGCAAAGATATCAGCACAAATAAATTCGATCCGGGCGCTGCCGGCTGCCGGCGCAACGCTGCTCTTCTGTAAATCAACCCCAACCACGGCTCCTTTACTGCCGGCGATCTGAGCCGCATACAGAGACCAGCTTCCGGGATGGCAGCCCAGATCAAGTATCCTGTCGCCTGCTTTGATAAATTGATGTTTTTTCTGCGCCTCCTCCAATTTATATATTGACCGGGCAGGATAGTTTTCCTGCTTTGCCTTCTTAAAATAATAATCTTGAACTTTCTTCACGAGTCAACTGGGGTCACATGGATTGAGGAGCCGTAACGAAATAACATTTTCATTTTTGAGCATCGCGTTCTGTTCCGGCTTCTTATACCGTCTCTGACATCCGCACCACGGCATAATGCCGCGAGACTTCAGGGCAGAGCCTGTTATGGGGATCATGCATGCTTCATAAAAAAATGATAGAAAAAAGTAGCTTATTTTACCCGCAAAAACAAGGGAATTGCACGTAGCATGTCACCATGCGAAGAGTCTTGCCCGTTAGCGGCAGGCAATCACTTCTGAAACCATCCGGGAGACAGAATGCAGCAGACGGAATTCAGCCGAAAAACGGAAAACAACGGCTGTTCATGACCGAAATGTCACTCCTCATGTTGACGAATGTCGCCCGGTTTCAGGATTCCGCCTCCTGACTCCTGAATTCTGAATTCTGATAGCAACTCACTTTTTAGCCCAGACATGCAACGCCTTTTCATAGAGCTGCGATTTGGAAAGGTTTAGATCACCGGCTATCTTTTTGACCGCATCCTTCATGCTTAATCCGGAATGATTTTTATACCAGGTCAGAAGATCCTGCAGCTCCTCAGGGGGGGCAACAGAGAGGCCGGGCTGCGGGGCAACGACAACGACAAATTCGCCCTTGATCTGCTCTCTGGCCTGCAAGCGCTGCAGCACTCCGGAAAAGGTGCCGCATAAAAGTTCTTCATGGAGCTTGGTCAGCTCCCGGCCGACAAACACCATTCTCTCGCCCATGACCTCAAGGCATTCAGCCAGGGTCTGACAGACGCGGCGCGGTGATTCATAGAACACGAGGAGGGCTTCATCCTGGGCGTGGGCGGTTAATGTTTTGGTACGCTGATTTTTTTTAGCGGGCAGAAAGCCGAGAAAGGTAAACGAAGGCTGCGGGAACCCGGACACACTCACTGCCGTTGTCAGCGCAGAGGGGCCTGGGATCGGGACAACCGGAATGGCATGCTCATGACACAGGGCAACGACCACGGCGCCGGGATCCGAAATTGCCGGTGTGCCGGCGTCCGAAACAAGCGCAACATTATGACCGGCCCGCAGCTCAGCAATAATTTTTTCACTGCGTTCCGCTTCGCGGTCTTTATAATAACTGACAAGGGGTTTGCTGAGCGACAGATGGCTTAACAGTTTACGGGTATGGCGGGTATCCTCGGCGGCAATGAGATCGACCTCTCCAAGAATACGAACTGCCCGAAAGGTTATGTCCTCAAGATTGCCGATGGGAGTGGCCACCACATAGAGAGTGCCGGGTTTGGCGTTTTGATCCACAGACACCGCTGATCTCCTGGAAGTTTAGGGGCGGTTACGAAATAACCATGACATTGCTGACCGTTTCGGTACGGCCCGGTATGCCGGTTCTTGGACCGCGAAGTAATGGGAATTTTATGACGACGGCCTGGCAAAAAAAAAAGCCCTCAGAACCGAAGTGGTCA
>JACQYM010000277.1 GCA_016208225.1 Deltaproteobacteria bacterium
CCGGGGCAGGTAGATCTTGATTGTCGAGCCTTGCCCCGGTTCGCTGTAGACGTTTATAAAGCCGTTATTCTGTTTGACAACGCCATAGACCGTGGCCAGCCCGAGACCAGTGCCCCTGCCTGTCCCCTTGGTGGTGAAAAACGGCTCGAAAATCTTGTCCAGGGTCTCCTGGTCCATGCCCTTTCCGTCGTCACTGACAGCCAGCATGACAAAATCACCCGGCATGAACCCAGGGTGTTCGGCGCAGCAGGCCTCGTCAAAGGTGATCGTATGGGTTTCGATGGTAACCTTGCCCACGCCGACGATGGCGTCGCGGGCGTTGACGCACAGGTTGGCCAGGATCTGGTCAATCTGGGAGGGATCCATTTTGACCGGCCATAAGTCCGAGTCCGGCAGCCAAACAAGATTGATGTCCTCGCCGATCAAACGCCGCAGCATCTTGAACATCCCTTCCACGGTTTCGTTCAGATCGAGCACCTTGGGAGCGACGGTCTGCTTGCGGGCAAAGGCCAGCAGTTGCCGAGTCAGGTCAGCGGAGCGAACGGCGGCTTTCCGTATTTCCTGCATGGAGGCAAAGAGTGGATGGGTCGGGTCCATCTGGTCCAGGGTCAGTTCCGCATGACCGATGATCACCCCCAGCATGTTGTTGAAGTCATGGGCCACGCCGCCGGCCAGGCGGCCGACGGATTCCATTTTCTGGGCCTGGTGCAGCTGGGACTCCAGGGAGAGTTTCTCGGTGATGTCCTCGACCATCTCGATCGCCGCCGTCACCTGACCGGACTGGTTGAGGATCGGGGAAGAAATGACGCGGTAATTGCGTGTGCCTCCAGGCTGGGGCGTTTGTGTCGTGGCTTCATGGACCAGGCCATCCCGCAGGGTCTTGCAGGTCGGGCAGTAGTCGCATACCTCCTCGCGGGGCGGGTCGTTGAAGGCCTGGTAACAGATAGGGTGTTGCCCCGGATCGATGCCGGAAAACCACTGGTGCATCCGTCGATTCAACTCGAGAATCTCCATTTTTGGACTGATGAGGGCCACGCCGATGCCGATGTTGTCCAGGATGCTGCGCATCTTGGCCTCGCTCTCCTGCAAGGCCCTCTCCGCCCGCTTGCGCTGGCTGATGTCCTGGAACGCAAAAACAACGCTTTCGACATCACCCGACTCATTCAGGAGCGGTGCGCCATTGATCGACAGGTGAACGCGACGTCCATCAGGCCAGGCAATCGTATGTTGCTCATCATAGATGGACTGTCCCGTGGTCATCACCTGCCGGAACGGGAGTTTTTCATATGGGAAGGGATTTCCGGCAAAATCTGTAATGCGCCAATCCGGGGTATTATACGTCCGTTGGGTGATTTCCTCTTTGGTCAACCCCAGGATATTGATTGCCTGGGTATTGGCAAAGGTGATTCGGCCATTGACGCCAACGGTTATGATCCCGATCGGGCTGGTTTCCGTGATGTTCGCGATCAACGTACGTTCGCGTTTCAGCGCCGCCTCCGCTCGCACGCGTTCGGCGAGCTCCTGTTGAAGCCGTTCTTTGGCGATCATCAGTTCTTCGGTCCGCTCAGCGACCCTGTGCCCCAAATGTTCGGTCAATTCCCTGAGACGGAGGTGGGTTTGTACCCTGGCCAGCACTTCCTCCGGCTGAAACGGTTTGGTAATGTAGTCCACCGCACCTTCCTGAAACCCCCGCACCTTATCGTGTTCATCTTCCAGGATACTAATGAAAATGAGGGGAATGGAACGGGTCCTCTCATCGGCTTTGAGCCGACGGCACACCTCGTACCCGTCCATCCCCGGCATGCGGATATCCAGTAAAATGAGGTCGGGAAGAGTTGTCCGGACAAACTCCAAAGCCAGTTTGCCGTCGGAGGCGGGATGAACGATATAGCCCTGCTCCGTCAACAGATTCGTCAAAAGCTGAAGATTGGCGGTGGTATCATCCACCAGCAGGATTCTCCCGAAGCGGGCAGGGTTTATTTCTTTATGCATGTCTCGTCCTCCGGGCCGGTTTCACCGAGGGCGGCGCGGACCATCCACAGCATCCGGCCGAATTGCAGGTCCCTGGCCACAGCGGCCAATGCATCCGCCAGAGAGGGATGATGGGCGCGTATCTCTTCAATCGCGCGGCCTACTGCGTTGATGTCGATCCGGCTAAGCGCCTGTTCCAGGGTATTCAGCAACTCATCGGGCAGCTCAGCCAGGGCCGCGGCATGCAATTCCATCGCAACAGCAACAGGAGTCGTCTCTTCCTCGTAGACAAAGCGCACGCCGAGATTTTTCGTCAAGGCCTCGAGTATCTCGACATCTTTATAGGGCTTGCGGATAAAGTCATCACACCCCGCCGCCAGAATTTCTCGCCGTTCCTTTTCCAGGGCATGGGCTGTGATGGCGACGATTCTGGTTTGCGCGCCGGCATCGGTTGCCTTGATATGGCGGGTCGCTTCCAGCCCGTCCATGATCGGCATGCGGATGTCCATCCAGATCAGGTGGGGACGCCATTCCGCGAATATGGCGACCGCCACCTGCCCGTTGGCGGCTTCCCGGAGATCGAACCCGAACGGCTCAAGCATCTTGTGCAGCAGCAGACGGTTTTCCGGATGGTCTTCAGCGATGAGCAGACGATAGCGCGGTTGTCCCTCTGCCATCCCGATAACGCGACCGCGCTGCCGCGCTGCAGGCATCGTCTCAGGCGCGAGCACCGTTACCGGGATCTCGAAATAAAAGACCGAGCCTTTGCCGGGTTCGCCGGCAACACCGATTGCGCCGCCCATCAGCTCCACATACTGCCTGCAGATGGCGAGACCCAAGCCGGAACTTGCTTCCGTGGGCGGTTGGTCACCCAATTGCACAAAGGGGGCAAAGATATGTTCCCGATCCTCCCGGTGGATGCCGGGTCCGGTATCCTTGACCTCGAATCGCACGGACGCCCGCCCGGCAGTTTCCTGTTGCGTCCCCATGGCCCGCAGCGTCACGCCGCCCTGTTTGGTGTACTTCATCGCATTGCCGATCAGATTGAGCAGTACCTGCCGCAGCTTGCCCCCATCAACGGCAATATGCCGGGGAAGGTCCGGGGACTGCTCCAGGGTGAAATTCAGTTCTTTCTCATGGGCGCGCACATACATCAACGACCTGATTTCCTGCACCAGCTGGTGCAGATCGAGAGGCGACTCTTCCAGTTCCACCCGGCCTGACTCGATCTTGGACATGTCCAGCACGTTGTTGATCAGGTGCAGCAGGTGCTCGCCGCTGCGGGTAATGATGTTCAGATTTTCCCTCTGTTCCACGGTAACATCCCGAGAATTCTTCATCACCTGCGAAAATCCCAGCACCGCATTGAGGGGTGTGCGCAATTCATGGCTCATATTGGCCAGAAAAACACTTTTCGCCCGATTGGCGGCCTCGGCAGTTTCTTTGGCGGCTTTGAGTTCCACAGTGCGTTCCTCTACTTTACGCTCCAGCGAGGCATGGGCCTGTTGTAACGCCTCCTGGGCCTCAATTTCTTTCAGCCGCTTGTATCCCATGTCCGCTAGGAACTGGGCCAGCTTGGCGAGAAATTTCATGATCGCGTCGAGCTTTTCCTCGGTAATGAGGGGCACCTCGGCCAGTGCCTTGAGATAGGCATCTTCATCGAAGCCGAACTTGCGGGCCTGTTCGCGGAAGAACTCCACGTCGGGCTTCTCAAGGAAAAACTGGCCCGTCATCACCTGGGCCACATGCTGACCGCCTACAATGATCGGGCTGGACACGTCGGTAAGTCCGTGGGCGCACTTGTAGCTGACGTATGGCTGGCCGGTGTGCAGATGGGTGGAGATATAGGTGTCGCTCTCCCGGCATTTCTCCGCGGTCACCGGGTTGATCCGGTGAAATTTTGTACAGATATCCAGCCAGCCGGTAGCGGTCCAGACATGCCCTTCTCCGTCAATAATTCCCGTGGGGATCCCGGTCACCGCATAATAGCCATCCATCAGTTCCTGAACCATCGCCACATCGATCAGATCGGAAAACCGAAGTTTGTTCATGATGTCGCTCTCTTTCGTTATTGGCTGCCTTTACCATTCTGTCCGGTCCATACTTTTCGCTACCTCCCTTGGCCTCAGTCTATAATATCTCATTTTCAATCTCGAATGGCAGATATATCATTTTCGCCGTATTATCCCCCACGCGACAATTTGCCATATTTACAAGCATGAGATAGCGTTATAAAAAATTGTCAGGATAACATACAGATAAAAGCCAAACCCACCGCAAGATGGGGACGGAAAGCCACGGAGCTTTCAAGCGAGCCGGGTTGCCTGATTTATGAAGGCGGCTCGGCTTTTTTTTGTAAGCACTACACGCATTTATTGGTCATTGGCAATTTACGGGCTTAACTTTCTGAGTTGGTATAATATATTGAAATCATGAATTATATGGCAAAATTTCCGGTCGTCATTCCGGCAAGTTTTCAGCCGGAATCCAGTATCCGGTGTTTTCTGGATGCCGGATCAAGTCCGGCATGACGGATTGCATGCTGCTTATTTCATACAACTCATTGTTATCTCGAATAATTCACCAACTCCGAAAGTTGAGTTGCTGAACAGGAACAACATATGAATACCGCATAGGAAGTATTTACAATCGAACGTGAACTTGGATGCCCGCAGGGAGGGACGGCCTTGCTCACCCCCCCAGACATCATCAGCAAGAATATTTTTTTCGAAATGTCATGCAATGATAGATATAATAACCTTATGCATGCCAGGGTGAATCCGCAATGAACAACCCGGGGGGCGTGAGGCCCCGCGGAGCACATTAATCCTATTCAGATTTATAAAGGGAGGGAGCAATGAGGATTTGTTCAGGGAGTACATTGTCGAAAAAAATTATTGAGGCGGTTGTTTTCTTTGTTCTTATCGGCTTCATCATGCCGGCCATGGCGCTGTCTCCTGAGATGGAGGCGGACAAACTGATGCTGTCGGTGGCGGCCAAACTGGACAGTAATGACCATGAGGCTGCGGGCCGGGACCTGGAGAAGATCAGGGCGCTCAAGGTCAAGTTGCCGGTGGAGTATTATTACCAGAACGGCCGCTACCTTGCTGCCGTCAAGCAGGCAGCCGAGGCCAGGAAGAACCTGGAGACCTATCTGGACAAGGCCGGCAAGGAAGGGAAATTCTATGAGTCCGCTCTTAAATTGTATAGCCAAATAGAGGCGGACGAGAAACGCCTGGTCCGGTTCAAGAATAACGGCGACGGGACGGTGACCGATACCCAGACCGGCCTGATGTGGGCGGCAAGTGACAATGGTCGTGACCTTAACTGGGCCGACGCCAGGGAATATTGCCTGAATTACTCAGGCGGCGGACATACCGACTGGGGCATGCCAACCCAGGATGAACTGGCCGGGCTGTATGACAAGGAAGAGACAGGTTCTTACCATATAACGCCGTTGATCAAACTCTCAAAATGCTGTCCTTGGACCATGGAGACACGCGACTCCGAGGCTGGCCACTTCTCGTTCGACGGCGGCTACCTGTACTGGGGCAGCCAGTCTGGCTCCCTCGATAACCGGGTCTTGCCGGTGCGCAGCGGCAAATGATCCTTTGGATTTTTTGAATATTTGATGGGTGTACAGGGGGGCGCCCCTGTACACTTCCTGGCGGTTCTTTGCAAAATGATGTTTCTGCTGTCAGGTGCCTCGCATACCAGGAACCATCTCAACTTTACATTTTCCCACCAAAAGGGTAACCTTTCCACTGCCAGTCAAAATCAAGTGTGACCATGGAGCTTCTGCACGGCCCAGAATATCCGGCTTGTCCTGAAGCATACCTTACACACTACCCCCTGAGATGGAGGCCGATGCCGTACGCTGTTTTAAGCCCATGCCTCTCTATCCCCAGCACTTTAACGGCACAGACCCTCAGGAATCTCATTGGAAATTGGAGAGAATGAAATCCTATATAAAATGGAATCAACGGTGCATTGATGTTGGGTAGAATGAAAAGACTGGCTTTGCTTCTCTGGTTATATGGGACAACTTTATTCAACTTTCTGAGTTGGCATAACTAATTGAAATCGTGAATTATATTGCAATATTTTCGGTCGTCATTCCGGCATGTTTTAAGCCGGAATCCACTATCTGGGAGTTTCTGGATGCCGGATCAAGTCCGGCATGACGAACCGTCCGCTGTTTATTGCATGTAACTCACTGTAAACTCGTACAATTCAACAAATCAGAAAGTTGAAACTTTAATATGAGCGAATCCACCAAACTTAACCGTCTCGTCGCGATACTTAAAAACGCCCCTGGCAAAATTTGCATCCAGCCGCATAATGTGCCTGATCCTGATGCAATAGCCAGTTGCGCAGGGTTACGTTATCTCCTTGAACTAAAAGGAATAAAAACGATTATCGTCTATGATAGGGATATAGAGAAGGTTGACGCCCTTAAGCTGCTCGATATTTTCGATATTGATATGGTGAAAGCGCAGGATATAGGTACCCTCAGCAAGGAAGACTGGGCCATTCTTATCGACAGTCAGAAAGGTGCGGGAAACTTGACAGACCTTGCCACGGATGAAGTCGTAGTCATTGATCACCATGAACTGCACGGCAATTATAATTATCGTTTTGAGGATATACGTCCAACAGTTGGCGCCTGCTCAACAATAATTGCAGAGTATTTTTTCGAAAACTATATTGACCCACCGCATAATCTAGCCACGGCGCTTCTTTTCGGAATAATGAAGGATACCGACAGTCTGACGCGAGGCGTATCTGATCTTGATATCGAAATGTTCTATCGACTCTATAAGCATTCAGATATGTCGCTGATTCGGAAGCTCAATGGCAGTCAGTTAACGATGGGAGATCTCAGGCGCTATGCGGAAGCCTTTAAGACAGTAGAAGTATACGAATCTATCGGTTTTATGCTGTTGGATTGTTCCGATGATTCCCTTCTTGGAGCAGCGAGCGACATTATCCTTTCTCTGGATTCTGTGGATGTTGTTGTCGCGTATTCCATGAGACCGAGTGGTGTTAAGATTTCGACACGGAGCGAAACTTCTTTTATCAAAGCAAATGCCTTGGTTCGTTTTATCCTGGAAGGAATCGGGTTCGGCGGTGGTCATGACCATATGGCCGGTGGCTTCATCCCCACTGAAAATATCTCTGCTGAAAAAGAACTGGGTATATACATTAAAGATCGTGCGCTCAAATTTATTGGGGTTCTGAACAATAACAAGACCATGATGTAAACAGATTGCCCTCGTCGGATCTTGTGGCGTACAAGTACTGGCTTGACCCGATCCGCCTTCAGAACAGTAGCGTGGAGTGCACTGGGCTCAACCCAACCCGCGAGATTCTATCGCGGCACCATGGCAGAGCAGTTTGTCGGGCAGGAGATGCTCATCTCGCAAAATGGCAGTCTCTATTATTGGGACCGGCAGGCAAAAAGCAGTTCCGCCGAGGTTGATTATCTGGCAGTCATTGACGGCAGAATCCATCCGGTAGAGGTAAAAAGCGGTGCCGCAGGCAGTCTGAGGAGCCTGCATCTTTTCCTGAATTCATACCCGGAGTGTGCTGGCGCCCTGGTCTTTTCCGATCGGCCATATGTCGATCTCCCAGGGCAGAGAATCACCTTTTTGCCGATCTACAGTGCCTTTGCAGCCACCAGGGGAGAGGGGTCGCCAGCAACAAGGCATCGAATTGAAGGCTGTTAGGGTCTAATAACCCTGCCCTGTTCGGATCAACATCAGTTGTTATGGGCAGCCGCAGCATGCAGGCGCAAACCGAGCGCCTTTATAACCTTAAGCACCGTGGCAAATTCCGGATTGCCATCGGCGCCTAATGCGCGGTAGAGGCCCTCGCGGGATATCCCGGTGTCGCGGGCCAACTGACTCATGCCGCGGGCGCGGGAGATGTCGTTTAAGGCGGCGCGGATCAAGCTGCCGTCCCCTGGATCTTCCGCTAGGCAGGCATCAAGGTAGAGAGCCATGTCTTCCTCGGTCTTGAGTTCGTCAACCGGGTCCCAGGCAGTAAATTTTTCAGCCATGATCTATTTCCTCCACTCCTTGGCGATTGCTATGGCGCGGGTTATGTCAGCCTCCTGGGAGCGCTTATCGCCTCCAGCCAGCAGGACAGCAATCGATGCGCCGCGTCTGATGAAATACACCCGATAGCCGGGGCCGTGATCGATCCGCAGCTCCGAAATACCGTCACGCAGCGGCTTTGAGTCCCCGGCGTTGCCAGCAGACAAACGACGGATACGCGCGTTGATTCGCGCCACCGCCTGACGGTCACGCAACTTGGAGAGCCAGAGCTTGAATGTCTCGCTTTGTATAATTTCTATCATAATAAAACTGTAATCCATAGGTCACAGCTTGTCAATCGGAGACATTTTACCATGACTTTCGGTGTGTTTTGTCTACCGCTCAATCAAATTCATAGACGGCAATTCCAAGAGATGCTCAATGTATTTGCCTTGTATTTTTAATCAATACATAATAAATTGCCTTGTGTTATTAATTTACCGTTTAGTTTAGCAAGGCGAGATATGCGCAGATTCATTGACGAAGAACTCAAGCTCTGGAAAGACGGGACAAGGCGCAAGCCGCTGATCCTGAGAGGCGCACGTCAGGTCGGTAAAACCTGGTCGCTGAAGGAGTTTGGGGGCAACCATTTTGAATCCATTGCCCTGGTGGATCTGGAGCGGAATCCCTCCCTGCGCAAACTGTTTGATGGCGAACTCGGCGCGGCGCGGATCTGTTCCGACCTTGAAGTGCTGCTTAGACAGAAGATCACGCCGGGCAAGACCTTGCTCTTTTTTGATGAAATCCAGGCCTGTCCCCGCGCCATTACCGCCCTGCGCTATTTTTATGAGGAGATGCCGGAGCTGCATGTCGTGGCGGCCGGCTCGCTCCTTGAATTCGCCCTCAGGGACGCCTCCTTTCCCGTCGGCCGGATTCAGTTCCTCAATCTCTATCCCCTCTGTTTTGCCGAATATCTGGAGGCAATCGGCAACGCCCCTGCCGCGGCAGCTGTTTTGGCCAACCCGGCCGACATTTCCTCTGCCGTCCATGAACTCCTCCGTGACGAACTGAAACGCTATTTTTTCATCGGCGGCATGCCGGCGGCGGTCAAGGCCTTTCGCGAAAGCGGCTCGCTCCGGGATGCCTTCGAGGTGCAGGGTGAGATTGCGGAATCATACCGGATGGACTTTGCAAAATATAACCCGCGGGTTGATCGTTACTGCCTCGATTCGGTATTTACCAGGCTTGCTCAGTGTGTTGGACAACAGATTAAATACGCACGGCTGGGCGAGGGATATGGCAACCAGACACTGAAGAAGGCCTTTGACGCGCTTTGTCTGGCGCAGGTTGCCCGCCGGATTCCTTCGGTTTCCCCCCCCAGTCTGCCATTAGGCGCAAGCGCATCGGCAAAGGTATTCAAGGCGCTGATGCTGGATCTGGGGTTGATGCGGTATCTGTCCGGCATGCCGGACGATGTTGAGTATGCCAGGGGAGATCTGCTTGCCATCTATCGCGGCACCA
>JACQYM010000282.1 GCA_016208225.1 Deltaproteobacteria bacterium
ACCCCCTTGAGGGGTATAAGGAGCCGTACCGAAATGCGTAACAATGAAGAGATGGTTTCGGAACGGCTTCGCAATAGGAACCCTTGATTTTTTCTATACATAAACTCGTAGGTTGGAGGAAAAATAATGGCCTTACCAAAAAGAAGACACTCCCATGCCCGTACCAGAATCCGGCGTTCCCATGATGCCTTGACCGCGCCGACTGTATCCACCTGTTCCGAGTGCGGGGAGCCGAAAATGCCCCATCGCCTCTGCGCCGGCTGCGGTACTTACAAAGGCCGCAAAGTTATTGAGCTGGGCGAGGAGAATCTGGACTGATTTTTACGCCGGTCCGGGGGGAACACTGCTTCCCCCCCGAGCCGCCTCAACGTGTGACGGCCGGCGGCCTGGATGTGTATTTCCGTTGCCGGACAGGATAGTTTGTCCATTTTTGCCCAGAGGAGAAGTTTGGTGCGGATAGCTCTTGATGCCATGGGAAGTGACCGCGGCCCCGCAGAAATGGTTGCCGGCGCCGCGTTGGCTGTCCGTGCAGCGGAAGTGCATATTACCCTGGTCGGGAGTAAAGAGCAGGTGCTGCCGGCTCTGGAAAAAGAGGGCATCTCCCATCTGGTTGACTTTGTGCCGACCTCCCAGGTCGTAACGATGAGCGACTCGCCCATCGATGCTGTGCGCAAAAAGAAGGATTCCTCGGTTGTCGTTGCCTTTGAGCTTCTGAAAAAGGGTGTTGTCGACGCCGTGGTCAGCCCTGGAAATTCCGGAGCAGTCATGGCGGCCGCCATCAAGTATCTCGGCAGGTTGAAGGACATTTCCCGGCCGGGTATCGCCAGTGTTTTTCCGACGTTGAAAGGACCGGTGGTGGTCATGGATGTCGGCGCCAATGTCGACTGCCGGCCAAAGCACCTTTTTCAGTTCGGCATCATGGCCTCTGCCTTTTCCCGCATCATGTTCGGCATTGAAAAACCCCGTGTCGGCCTGCTCAGTATCGGAGAAGAGGGCGGCAAGGGCAATGCGCTGGTGAAAAGCTCCCATGCCCTTTTTCAGAGCAGCGGTCTGAATTACATCGGCAATGTCGAGGGGCGCGATACCTTTCTGGGTGATGTTGATGTGATCGTCTGCGACGGGTTTGTCGGTAATGTCTGCCTGAAGCTGAGTGAAGGCCTGGCTGAAGCGATTTTGTCCATGCTGAAGGAAGAGATCGGCAAAACCCTCAAGGCGCGCATGGGATATTTCCTGGCCCGGCAGGCCTTCAGCAATTTCAAGAAGCGGGTTGATTATGCCGAATACGGCGGAGCGCCCCTGCTTGGCTTTAACGGGACAGGGGTGATCTGCCATGGCCGTTCCAATATGCTGGCCATCAAGAATGCGCTGCTCGTTGCCGATGAACTGGCGCGCAACCAGGTGAACGCTCACATCCTCACCATGCTTGAGAACAACATGCCTGTGTTAGCTGATTTTGAAGAAAGTGATGTGCCGGCGGGAGCTGCGTAAATGAATAGAATGGTAATCCTTGGCACAGGTTCAGCCGTGCCGGAGAGGGTGCTTTCCAACGAAGATCTGGAAAAAATGGTGGATACCTCGGATGAGTGGATTACCTCCAGGACCGGCATAAAAAACAGGCATATTGCCGGCAAGGGCGAGGAGACATCGAGGATTGCAGCGGTGGCCGCCGGCAGGGCCCTTGCCATGGCAGGTCTTACCGCGGCAGACATTGATATGATTATTGTCGGCACCATCACCTCCGACATGGGCATGCCCTCCTGTGCCTGTCTGGTGCAGAAAGAGCTTGGGGCCGCAAATGCCTTTGCCTTTGATATCAATGCCGCCTGTTCCGGTTTTATCTATGCTCTTGATATAGCGGACAAATATGTCAGGGCTACTCCGGGGCTGAAAATTCTGGTGGTCGGTGCGGAAACCCTGTCGGCCAGGGTCAACTGGGAGGACCGCAACACCTGCGTGCTGTTCGGTGACGGCGCCGGCGCCTGTGTGGTTACCGGCACCGCTGAAGATCGGGGCATGCTGGCCGGCAAACTCTATTCGGACGGCACCCTGTACAGGCTGCTCTACATGGACAGTGCGCCGAGCATGAACAAGGAGCTCCTCTGCAAGGAGAATGACGGCTCCTATATCAAAATGGCCGGCCGCGATGTGTTCAAGTATGCGGTGCGCTCCATGGAAGGCGCCATCTCCAGTGTACTTGCCCAGGAGGAACTTTCCGTTGACGATATTTCCCTGATTATTCCGCACCAGGCCAATATCCGCATCCTGAAAAGCCTCGGGGAAAGGCTGGGCGTGGCTGACGAAAAAATCTACATAAATCTGGACAAATATGGTAATACATCGGCGGCGAGTATCCCCATTGCCCTGGATGAGGCAAACCGGCAGGGGTGCATCCGTCCCGGCGACCTCATTCTGCTTTGTGCCTTTGGCGGCGGTTTCACCTGGGGAGCCGCGCTGTTTCGCTGGTAGAATTTTTTCGATCCCAATTATGTCGAGGAGTAAGCAGTGGATTATTTTTTAACTGAAGAACAGCAGATGATAGTTGATCTGTCACGACAGATCGCCGACGAGTTAATCATTCCCCAACGCGCCGCTCTAGATGAATCCGAAGAATTTCCAACCGCTATCCTTGACGCCGTAGCCAAGGCCGATCTGTTCGGTGTGTATATCCCGGAAGAGTACGGAGGTTTCGGCGCCGGCACCTTTGAGATCGTGCTGGCCCTGGAACAGTTCGGCCGCGGCTGCGTCGGCGTGGCAACGGCCTTTGCCGCCAGTGCCCTCGGCGCCTTTCCCATACTGATCGCCGGCAGTGACGAGATGAAGAAAAAATATCTGCCGGACATTGCCAGCGGCAGCAAAAAAGCGGCCTTTGCCCTGACGGAAGCCAATGCCGGCAGCGATGCTTCCGGCATCAGGACCACCGCGGTGCTTGATGGCGACGAATGGGTGCTGAACGGCACCAAACAGTGGATCACCAATGCCGGCGAAGCCAAGATATACACGGTCATCGCCATTACCGATCGCGCCAGGGGACCGCGCGGGGCGTCCATGTTCGTGGTGGAGGATACGGATCCCGGCTTTTCCTATGGCGTCAAGGAAAAGAAACTGGGCATCCGGGCCTCTTCCACCCGCGAGCTCATCTTCAAGGACTGCCGCATCCCGAAAGACCGTCTCATCGGCCGGGAAGGCACCGGCTTTATCACGGTGATGAAAACCCTGGACAGATCACGGCCGGGTATCGCCATCCTCGGCGTCGGCCTCGGCCAGGGCGCCCTGGACGAAGCCGTGACCTATGCCAAGCAGCGGGTGCAGTTCGGCAAGCCGATCATTTCCTTTCAGGCGGTGCAGCATATGCTGGCCGATATGGCGATTCAGGTCGAGGCGGCCCGCGCCCTGGTCTATGCCGCGGCCAAACACATTGACGCCCATCCCAAGGAGATGTCCAAGGCCTCCTCCATGTGCAAGGTTTTTGCCACGGATATGGCCATGAAGGTCACGGTTGACGCAGTACAGGTCCTGGGCGGCTACGGATACATGCGTGATTACCCGGTGGAGAAGATGATGCGGGATGCCAAAATCCTGCAGATCTATGAGGGAACCAACCAGATCCAGCGCAACGTGATTGGGCAGGAGCTGAACAAGGAGTACACATAAGACTGATGAAGATTATCGTCTGTATCAAACAGGTGCCGGATGCCAAGGACGTCCGTCTGGACCCGAAGACCAACACCCTGTCCAGGGAAGGGGTGCAGTCCATCATGAACCCCTATGACCGTCATGCCCTTGAGGAGGCGGTGCGCCTCAAGGAACAGCTGGGCGGCACGGTGACCGTGTTGACCATGGGGCCGCCCCAGGCAGGGGAAATGCTGCGCGAGGCCGTCTCCTGCGGCGCCGACGAGGCGGTGCTGGTCTCTGACCGGGCCTTTGCCGGGGCCGATACCCTGGCCACCACCTATACCCTGTCCCAGGCGATCAGGAAGATCGGCGGCGCCGACCTGATTCTCTGCGGCAAACAGGCGATCGACGGGGACACCGCCCAGGTAGGGCCGGGGCTTGCCGTCAGAATGGATATCCCCTATGTCACCTGCGTGCGC
>JACQYM010000283.1 GCA_016208225.1 Deltaproteobacteria bacterium
ACGGCGGTCGTGACATACGAAGAGAAAGAAAACAGGTGCAGCCGGATCTGCAGATGCAGCCCGTTGTGCCGGATGAGGGCCGCAGAACAAGGGAAAAAGTCAAACAGCCGAAACCCGTCCAGCAGGAACAGCCCGAGTTGCAGATGCAGCCCGTTGCTCCTGACGGCGGCCGGGATATACGAAGAGAACGGAAACAGGTACAGCCGCAGCAGCAGATGCAGCCCGTTGTGCCGGATGAGGGCCGGCGACGGAAAGATAAAGCGAAACAGCCCCAGGCCGAAGCTCAATGCGGCCCGGGACAGAGAGACGCGAATAATCCGGAAAAGTGCCCCCAGAATTTTCAGCGATAAAAAAGGGGCCGGGAAGAATTTGATCGAGAAAGAAAGGGGGAGGGAGCAGTTTCCTCCCCTTTTCTCACGGTTTTGCATTCAGCGCCGCACGTCAATCATGGCGCGTATTCCGTTTCTTTGCACAGGAACGGCAGTTGCCTGATCGCCTTACGCGCCGCCCATCTTTTTGAACATTTCTTCGGCCCGCCGGTTGATTTCCTCAGGCGACAGGTCCTCCTTGTGGGTGGCGACAAACCAGACATGGCCGTAAGGGTCCTGGAGGGAGCCGGTGCGATCGCCGTAAAACTGGTCCTCCATCGGTTTGATCACCTTGCCCCCTGCCTTAACGGCCTGGCCAAACAGCGCGTCGGCATCCTCCACGTACAGGTGCAGGGCGATGGTTGAACCGCCCAGGGCCTGCGGATTATGGAACGGCGCTTCCTCGCCGCACTCATCGGCCAGCATGATGGAAGAATCGCCGATCTTGAGTTCCGCGTGTCCCACCTGGCCGTTCGGCGCATCCAGCCGGAAGAGTTCCACCGCGCTAAAGGCGCGCTTGTAAAAGTCAATGGCCGCGGCCGCGCCCTTGATGCTCAGGTACGGGGTTATGGTGTGATAGCCTTCGGGTATGGGTTTTACTGACATGTCATTTCTCCTTTTCATTAAGTAGGGTGGAATGATTGATCGTTGGTCAACATCCACTGACATCATGCACATTGCAGGCCAAATGATTGTCAGGCTGCGCTGAAAATCACCGAAAATTGGGGACGACATCTTGGTTCCCCTCTCCTCATCCCGTCTTTTCCCGCTTCTTCTCCCGGCCGATGAAAAAGAGCAGCAGGGAGGGGATGACGAAAATGGTGAGCACGGTGGAAAGGACAAGGCCGCCCAGCAGCACGGAGCCGAGGCCGCGGTAGAGTTCCGAGCCGGGGCCGGGGGCGACCACCAGCGGCAGCATGCCGAGCACGCTGGCCGCCGCGGTCATGTAGATGGGACGCAGCCGGGTGCGGGTGGATTCGAGCACCGCCTCCCGGGGCTCGTAGCCCTCATCGCGGATATAGTTCAGGGCCTGGTAGACGATGAGGATGGCGTTGTTCACCACCACGCCCACCAGGATGACAAAGCCCAGCATGGTGAGGATGTCGAGGGGCTGCGGGGCGATGAAGCGGCTCACCAGCGCCAGGCCGAGAAAGCCGCCGGCGCCGGCCAGGGGGATGGTGGACATGATGAGGAGCGGATAGATGAAGCTCGAAAACATGGCCGACATGAGCAGATAGATAATCATGGAGGCCAGGAGGAAATTCCACTGCAGGGCCTGCCGCGCCTCGGTCAGCTTGTCGGCCGTGCCGCTCAGCGACACCTCGATGCCGTTCAGCATGCCCGCCGTCCGCAGCTCCGGCACGATCTCGCCGCGGATGGTATCCATGGCCTGTTCCAGCGGGGTTTCCGTGGGCGGCGTCACCTGCAGGGTGATGGTCCGCTGCCGCTCCAGGTGGCGGAACTCGGTGGTGCCGGTCGCCTGGGTAACGGCGGCGAGCGATGATACCGGCACCACCTGGCCGGTGGGCGTGCGGATCGGCGCCGCGGCCAGTTCCTCCGGAGTGGAAAGTCCTTTCACCTCCGCCGTTAGCACCAGATCGATCTTCTTTTTGCCCTCCTGCTTGAATTCCCCCACCTTGCGTCCATCCATGAGCACATCGATGGCATGACCCAGGTCACGGGCGCTCAGGCCCGCCGCCTGCAGCCGGTCACGTTCCGGGGCGAAACGGATCTCGGGGTAAGTGATTTCGAGCGACGGCACGGGCCGCACCTGGGAGCCCGGAATCTTCTGCATGATGGCGCCGAAGAGCGCCCCGCCCGCCTGCACGGTCCGGGCCACATCTTCGCTGGTGAGATCCACATCAATGGTCCGGCCCCGGCCCAGGGTGGTCTGGAAGACGCCGGCCTGGTTGCTGATGCCGAAGACGCCCGGAATGGACTGGATGATGCGGGTAAAAAACGGGATAAGCTCCGCGGCCCGCTGCTCGTGGGTGCTGATCGCGCCGAAGAGCATGATGCGCTCGGCGCCCACGTAAAAGATGTTTTTGATGCCGGGCATACCGTCCGCATCCCGGCGCATGTGGGGCTCGACCTGCCCGTAAATCTGGCGGCCGATGCCGTACCGCTCTTCATACGAAAGTCCCGGCGGCGGGATGAGGATGTTGATCACCAGGTTGCGGTTGCCCTGGGGCAGATATTCCATCTTCGGGAACAGCAGCACCGTGAGCAGGGAGCAGAAACCGATCCAGAAAACCACGGTGAACAGCCGGGTAAAGCCGTTGGTGAGGGCGAGGCGCACCAGGGCCATGTAGCCCTCGCTCAGGGCCGTGCCGAACCGGACCAGGATGGAGGGGCGAGAGGGGATGACCGCAGCGGGACGTTTTTCCCGGCCAAAACCCGCCAGCCATTTCACCAGGGTGGGGATGGTAAGCACTGAGACGTAAAAGCTGATGATCTGGCTGGCGGAAACCGCAATGGCGATGTCCCGGAAGAGCTGCCCCACCTCTTCCTCGATGAAGATCACGGGCAGGAAGACGGCGACTGCGGTAAAGGTGTTGAGGAGCAGCGCCGCCCAGACCTCGCGGGTGCCGTCGTAGGCGGCAGTGACCGCGTCCTTGCCCATGGAACGGTGGCGTTCGATGTTTTCGATGACCACGATGGCGTTATCGACCAGCATGCCCACCGAAAAGGAGATGCCCGCCAGGCTGATGACATTCAGGTTGCGGCCGAGAAGATGGAGCAGGATAAAGGTGCCGATGATGCTGACCGGGATGGTGAGGGCGACCACCAGGGTCGGAGAGATGCGCCGCAGAAAGAGCAGGAGCGCGCCGACGGCGAGAATGCCGCCCACCAGGATATCATCTTTTACTAACTGGATGGCGCCCAGAATATATGGGCGCTGGTCATAGACCCATTCGAGGCGGAGATTCTCGGACTGGAGGGTATTGTCGTTCAGGTCACGGACCACCGCCTCCATCCGGTCGGTGAGCGACAGTACGTTCACATCCGGCTCCGGTTTGATGCCGATGGCAATACCTTCGTCGCCGTTATGAAGCATGGCATCGGTCAACGGCGCGTAATCGAGATGGACCCGGGCCAGATCGCCGATGGTGATCCATTCGTCGCCGTTGGAACGCACCACGATGGAGGCGACATCGGCCGGGGTTTTCGCCTCTCCCACGGTGCGGATCCTGTAGTCGCGCCGGCCGACCCCCATGGTGCCGGCCGCGATGTTCACGTTGTTGTCGTCCAGTGCCCGGATCAGCTCGCTCACCGTCACGCCGTAAGCCGCCAGCCGGTCGTCGCGCATCTCCACATGCAGTTCCTGCTCACGGCCGCCGCCCACAAAGAGATCGGCGACCCCTTCCACCCGTTCCAGGTACTGGCGGATCTCGTCCTCAAAATAGGTTCTGGCGTTGTAGACGGACTGGTGGTTGCCCTCTCTGGCCTTCATGACCATCCAGATGACGGGGGAGGTGGCGGCGCCGGTGGCATTGATCACCGGCCGTTCGGCATTCTGCGGATAGGAGCGGACCTCGCTCAGTTTGTTGGAGACGCGGAGCAGGGCGTTGTCCACGTCAACACCTACCTTGAAGCGCAGGGTGATGACCCCGGAGCCGTCGTAGGAGCTGCTCTCCATTTCGTACAGACCCGGGATGCCCTTCAGCACCTTCTCCTGCTCCTCGATGATCTCCCGCTCCACCTCATAGGGGGTGGCGCCGAGCCAGACGGTGGTGACCGTGATCTCCGGCTCGATGACGCTGGGGCTCAGCTGGTAGGGCATGCGCGACAGGGAAATGAGCCCGAAGAGCACCAGCAGGATGACCCCCACCACCACGCTCACCGGCTGTTCAAGGGATTGTTTGATGAGATCCATTAGTCTTTAACCTGAACGGGCTGCCCCTCCCGGAGCCGTTCGTGGCCCTTTACCACGATCTGCATGCCGGCCTGCAGTCCATCCGCCTCCACCCCGGCCCGGTCGCCTTCATAGCCCAGGACTTTGACCGCAAGCAGGCGGGCCTTGCCGTCGGCCACGGTAAAGACGCTCTCCCGGTCCATCACCGGCACCACCGCGTCACGCGGTACGAGCAGCCCTTCCCGGCGTTCGCCCGCCGGCAGCCATACCCTTGCCTCCATGCCATCCATGAGGAGTGGAGAAGCAGGGAGCCTGACCTTTACCGGGAAGGTGCGGGTGGCGCTGTCGCCCATGGGAATGATCGCCTCGACGCGGCCGGTGAACGGCTTCCCGCTGATCTCCACCTGCACCTCCCGACCCTGGCTGAGGTGGCCAATGACCGCGGCGGATGTATTGATGACGGCATCCACCTGCCCCAGGTCCGCCAGCACGCCGACCACCCCGCCCCGGTCCAGCCACTCGCCCGGCTCCACGTGTCGCTTCAGCACCACGGCATCAAAGGGAGCCGCCACTTTCGCCTTGTTGATTTCGAGGGTCAACCGTTGCGACTCGGCCGCGGTGGCGGCGAGTTTCTTTTCAAGACCGAGCATCCGGTACCGGTATTCATCATAGGTCTGCTGGGCAATGGAATTGGTTTTGTGCAGGGCGTCGATACGGTTGAAATCGACGCGAGCCAGTTCAAGCTCCATCCTGGCCTGGTCCTGCTGCGCCTGCAGGGCGGCAAGGGACTGGTGCCGGAGTTCCGTATCCACTTCGGCCAGCACCTCCCCCTTTTTCACCTCTCTCCCTTCCTCAAAGCCGACCCGCAGCACCAGACCGTCAACATCGGAGGCCACGTCGGCCACATGGGCAAAACGGACCGTCCCCACCCAGGGCGTCAAGGGTTGAATGGAGCCCGTTTCCACCGGGGCGAGCACCACCATGGCCGGCGTTTCCTGCGGCCCCTGGGCCGCGGCCCATACCGCAGGCAGAAGGGTTGCCGCCAGGGTGATCAGGGAGAAGAGAAGGGGAGTTTTTCTTTTTTTCATGGTGCGTTCATAAAGCAAGTTTCAATCCAAAAAAATAAAATTCACCACGGCGGAGTAGGGGCAACCCTTGTGGTTGCCCGGTGATCGCCCGATGAGCGGCTGTCCGAATGATCGTGGCAACCTGGAAACAGGGCAACCACAATGGTTGCCCCTACGGGTTATCGCCCAAGATGGGCGATAACCCATAAAACCCCATGGATTCCTGCTCGCCTGCTCGAACAGTCTGTAGGTCGGGTTAGCGGGTGTATCGCGTA
>JACQYM010000284.1 GCA_016208225.1 Deltaproteobacteria bacterium
GCTGGTGCTCTGGTCTAGCAGTGAATTCGGCTTTGTCGAGCTGGCCGACAGTTTCTGCACCGGCAGCAGCATCATGCCGCAGAAAAAGAACCCCGATATCCCGGAACTGATCCGCGGCAAGAGCGGCCGGGTGGTGGGCAACCTGATGGCGCTGCTCACCATGCTCAAAGGCCTGCCCCTGACCTATAACCGGGACCTGCAGGAAGACAAGGAGCCGGTCTTTGATACCCTTGACACGGTGGCCCCGGGGCTGGCCATCATGGCCGAGCTGCTGGCGCATATGAAGTTCAACACTGCGCGCCTGGAAGAGGCGACCCGGACCGGTTACATGACCGCCACCGACCTGGCCGATTATCTGGTGGTCAAAAACCTGCCGTTCCGCCAGGCCCATGCCATCGTGGGGCAGACGGTGGCCTACTGCGTGAAAGAGAAAAAAGAACTGATCGATCTCTCCCTGGCTGAGCTGCGCAAGTTTTCCGGGGTGATCGAAGAGGATGTGTTCGAGGTGCTGAGCGTGAAAGGTTCGGTGGACAGCCGCCGCTCCCTGGGCGGAACCGCGATCAGCCGGGTGAAGGAAGCCCTGGAGCGGGCGGAAAGTGAGCTGGGGATGAAGCAATGATCCGTTACGGCTATGTTATCGCGCTTTGCTGGCTGCTGCTGCCGGCCTTGGCCGGCTGCGGCAGAAAGACGCTGCCGATCCCGCCCCAGGCCGCCATCCCGGTGGCGATAACCGATTTGAGCCGCCAGCTTGATGAAAAGGGCGCCACCCTGCGCTGGACCTATCCCACCCTGGCCGAATCAGGGGAAAAAATCGACAATATCAGGACGTTTCAGCTCCATAAAAGCGAAATGGCGGCCGACGGTTTCTGCGCCGACTGCCCGGTGACGTATGGGGAAACCATTACCCTGAGCGCGGCCGGCGCAGCACCCGGAGACGAAATCACCTATGCGGATACCGCGCTGCAGGAACATTACCGTTACACCTACAAGGTTGTCGCCAACTCAGGCTGGAATATTGCCAGCAGCGACTCAAACCGGGTCTCTTTCCGGTGGGAGAAGCCGCTGCCGCCGCCGACCGGCCTACGCCTGCAGGCGGCCGACGGCCAGCTGACCCTCAGCTGGCAGCCGCTGACGGTGCTGCCGGACGGGGCGGCGGTCGATTCTCCCGTGCGCTATCAGGTCTATCGCAGCAGCAAGGGCAAGAATTTTGCCCCCATCGGCGCACCTGTTGACGGACTCTCCTATGTGGATCAGGGGCTGACCAACCGCCGCACCTATTACTACCAGGTGCGGGCGGTGCGCCAGGCGGACGAAACGGAGCTGGCGGGCGAGGCCAGTGCCGCGGTGGCCGGTGAGGCGCGGAGTCAGGTGCCGCCCGAGCCGCCGCAGAAATTTACCATGGTGCCGACCGGGGACGGGGTGAAAATCCTGTGGGAGAACGTGGCCCAGCCGGGGGTGGCGGGGTTCCGCATTTACCGGCGGCCGGCCGGGGAACAGGAGTATGCGCTGGTGGGCGAGACGGACCGGGCCTCTTTTTCCTTCACCGATAGCGACCTGCCGGCAGGGGAAGAGGTTCTCTATTATGCCGTGACCGCCATTGATGATGCGGAGCCGCCCAATGAGAGCGCCTTTTCCCAGGATGTGGAATACCGGCGCTAGACGCCCCCGACTGGTCCGGGGATGATGATAACTGCGCAGGAGTCAAGAAGACAGAATTCAGGAGCCAGCAGGAAAAAAACGAAAATATGAACCACTTTTACTATAATAACAATGTCCTTTTCTGCGAGGGCGTGCCGGTGGCGGATATTGCCGCGGCCGTGGGCACCCCCTTTTATCTCTACAGTACGGAAACCCTGACCCGCCATTTCAGGGCCTTTGACGGGGCATTTACCCTGCCGCATCTTACCTGTTTTGCCGTCAAGTCCTGCTCCAACATCGCATTGCTGCATCTTTTCGGCACCCTGGGCGGCGGGGCGGACATCGTTTCCGGCGGCGAGCTCTACCGGGCCCTGAAGGCCGGCATTGATCCGCGGAAAATCGTCTATTCCGGGGTGGGGAAAAGCGAAGCGGAAATGCGGTTTGCCCTGGAAGCAAAAATTCTGATGCTCAATGTCGAGTCGCATCAGGAACTGCAGGCCCTGCAGAATGTGGCCGCCGCCCTTGGCGTCACGGCCCCGGTATCCTTCAGGGTCAACCCGGATGTCGATCCGAAAACCCATGCCTACATCTCCACCGGGCTGGCCAAAAACAAGTTCGGTATCCCCATTCAGGATGCCTTGGACTCCTATCTGGCCGCCCGGCAGATGAAGAATATCGAGATTGTCGGGGTGAGCTGCCATATCGGCTCCCAGCTCACCGATGTCTCGCCGTTCGTGGAATCCCTGCAGAAGGTGCGCTGCTTTACGGAGCGGCTCAAGGAGGCCGGCATCCATATCTCCTGCCTCGACCTGGGCGGCGGCGTCGGCATCCGATACAAAAATGAGCAGCCGCCCCTGCCTGCCGCCTATGCCACGGCCCTGGAGCAGGAGATGCATGGCCTTGACTGCACGCTGATCCTTGAGCCGGGCCGGGTTATTGTCGGCAATGCCGGCATTCTGGTGACCAGGGTGCTGTACACCAAGCAGGGCGGCAAGAAATTTGTGATTGTCGATGCCGGCATGAATGATCTGGCCCGACCCAGCCTGTATGACGCCTTTCACGCCATCCAGCCCGTGGTGCGGCGCGGGCAGGAAGTCGAAGTGGCGGACGTGGTCGGCCCCATCTGCGAGAGCGGAGATTTCCTCTCCCGGGGCAAGGAGGTGCCGCTGTGCGCCCAGGGCGATCTGCTGGCCGTCATGAGCGCCGGCGCCTATGGCTTCAGCATGTCGTCCAACTATAATTCCCGGCCCCGGGTGGCCGAGGTGCTGGTAAAGGGCGATTCTTTCCACCTGATTCGCCGCCGCGAGACTTACGAGGATCTGGTGGCCGGCGAGATGATACCGTAAAAAAAATGACCATGAATTTTCCCATCGAATTTACCAAGATGAGCGGCACGGGCAATGATTTCATCATCATTGACCATCGGCAGCCTTTTCTGGCCAGGGAGGAAATGGGCCCATTTGCCAGGGCGGTCTGCCGCCGCAAGTTTTCCGTGGGCGCCGACGGCCTGATCCTGATTGAAAATTCCGCCCGGGCCGATTTTCGCTGGCATTTTTACAATGGCGACGGCAGCGAGGCGGAGATGTGCGGCAACGGCGCCCGCTGCGCCGCCCGTTTCGCCCACAGCCGCGGCATTGCGCCGGCAAAAATGAGCTTTCTCACCGTGGCCGGCATCATCCGCGCCGAGGTGCAGGAGAGCGGGGTGCGGATTGCCATGACCGCGCCGGCTGATCTGGCCCTGAACCGGGAAGTGGAGCTTGATGGCGCCCGGCAGCGGGTCCATTTTTTAAACACCGGCGTGCCCCATGCCGTCTGTTTCGTGAACGGCAATAACAACACGCCGGTCAAGGCCTGGGGGGCTGCGGTCCGTTTTCATCAACTCTTTCAGCCGGCCGGGGCCAACGCCAATTTCGTCGAGGTGCTGGGGCCTGATGCCCTGCATGTCCGCACCTATGAAAGAGGGGTGGAGGACGAGACCATGGCCTGCGGCACGGGGGCGGTCGCCTCGGCCGTCATCGCCGGCATTCTCGGGCTGGTCCAGGCGCCGGTAAAGGTGACGACGTCGGGCGGGGAACTGCTCACCATCCACTTTACCCTGGCGGATGACGGGAAAATCATGGACGTTTTTCTCGAAGGCCCGGCCCGTTTCATCTATGACGGGCAGCTGAACGCCGAAGCCATGCTGTAAGCAATTGCACAAATGTGCCCAGAGGGATGGAATTTAAGAAAATCGTAATAAAATTATTTTGCACCGCAGCGCACATGAAGAGCACAGAGAAAATGTATATTGTCTCTGTGGGCTCTGTGCTCTCTGTGGTAAATTTCATTTGCGTGGAAGTGTAATCAGAGGAGGAAAAGTATGACGCCGTTTCGAGGAGCCTATGTGGCCATAGTGACCCCGTTTCTGGACGGGAAGATTGATGAACAGGGATTACAGGACCTTATTGAATTTCAGATAGCAAACGGCACCCACGGCATCGTGCCCTGCGGCACCACCGGCGAGTCGGCGACCCTGAGCCACGCGGAGCACCACCGGGTCGTGGAGCTGACCATCAAGACCGTCAACGGCCGGGTGCCGGTGCTGGCCGGCACCGGCTCCAACTCGACCACGGAAACCATCGAGCTGACCCGCCATGCCAGGGAGGCCGGGGCCGCCGGAGCGCTGGTCATCACCCCCTATTACAACAAGCCGTCCCAGGAGGGGCTCTACCAGCATTTCAAAACCGTGGCCGAGGCGGTGGACATTCCCCTGGTCCTCTATAACGTGCCGTCGCGCACCGCGGTTGACATGTCTGCCGCCACCGTGGCCCGCTGCGCCCAGGTGGATAATATTGTCGGCATCAAGGAGGCCACCGGCGACATGAATCGCGCCTGTGATGTGCTCCGCCGCTGCCCGAAGGATTTCGCCGTTCTGTCCGGCGACGATTTCACCGCCCTGTCTCTGGTGCTGCTCGGCGGCACCGGCGTGATTTCCGTGACCTCCAATGTTGACCCGAAGAGCATGTCGGCCCTGATGAACGCGGCCCTGGCCGGCGACTTGGCCAAGGCCAGGGAGATTCAATACCGAATTTTCCCGCTCATGGGGGCCATGTTCTATTACACCAATCCGGTGCCGGCCAAAAAGGCGCTGGAGCTGATGGGCAAAATCAAATCGGGTGCACCGCGGCAGCCCATGTGGCATATGGGTGAAGAGCCTCTGAATCGCATGCAGGCGGTATTAAAGGAACAGGGGTTGATATGAGCGGTATTCGATTCCTATGCAGGTGATTCGAAAATAGTTTCTTGAGCTTGTATTCCATTGAAATGGTGAATGGGATTTCTACTCCAGGAATCTTATACCCCGCAAAAGGTGTACTGAACAGAGTCCAGTTCTGCTGGGTTGCCTCGTGCACAAGGGAGATAAAGATATGACAAAAGTCATTGTGGCCGGTGCTGCCGGCCGGATGGGAAAGCGGGTCGGCTACATGGTGACCCAGAACCCGCAGCTGCAGCTGGCCGGCGGTTTTGAACAGGCCGGCAGCCCGCTGGTGGGCAAGGATATGGGCGAGGTGGGCGGCTATGGCCCGACGGGCATCGTTATTTCCCCTGGCCTGGAATCGGTAATCGACCGGGGCGACGTGATCATCGATTTCACCTTTCACGCCGCCACCATGGGCTTTGCCCGCATCGCGGCCGGGCACGGGAAGGCGATGGTCATCGGCACCACCGGACTCAGCCAGGAGAATCTGGCCGAACTGCGGGAGCTGGCCCGGCAGATACCCATTGTCCAGGACCCGAACATGGCGGTGGGGGTCAATGTCCTGTTCAAGCTCACCCAGAAGGTGGCGGCCATTCTCGGCAATGATTATGATATTGAAATCGTTGAAGCCCATCACCGGATGAAAAAAGACGCACCCAGCGGCACGGCCCTGAAGCTTGGCGAGATGGCCGCCCTCGGCGTGGGCCGCGACCTGAGCAAGGTGGGGGTTTTTGCGCGCAACGGCATCATCGGCGAACGGACCAATGAGGAAATCGGCATCCAGACCATCCGGGCCGGCGATATCGTCGGCGAGCACATGGTCTATTTCGCCGGACCGGGCGAGCGCATCGAACTCACCCATCGGGCCCACAGCCGCGACAATTTTGCCCGGGGCGCGGCGGTAGCCGCCGCCTGGGTGGCAGGCAAGGCCAACGGCATGTACACCATGTTCGATGTGCTGGGGCTGACCGATCTGTAGACAAAAGGCAAGAGACAGCAGGCAGAAGGGGATAGAAGAGTCGTGGCGCGCGCCGTGATCGGACTTGGCTCCAACCTGGGCAACGGCCGGCAAAATCTGCTGGCCGCCTGGCAGCGGTTGCAGGAGAAGGCTGGGCGGGCCGCGGCGCTCTCCTCGCCCTATCTGACCGAGCCGGTGGGCATGGCCAGCGCCCAGCTGTTCACCAATGCCGTGGGCATCCTTGATACGAAGCTCTCGCCGCCCGAACTGCTGGCAACCATGCTGGCCGTGGAAACGGCTCTCGGCCGGGACCGGCAGCAGGGCCGGGACCGGACCGTGGACCTGGACCTGCTCTATTATGATGATCTGGTGCTCACCGCTGCCGGCCTGATCCTGCCCCATCCGGCCATCGCCGTCCGGCGGTTTGTCCTGGCGCCGCTGGCGGAAATTGCGCCGGCGCATATCCATCCCCTGCTGCGCCGCACCGCGCTGCAGATGCTGCATGACCTGCCTGATGACAGCGGCAAGGTGACGCGGACCACCTGGGAGAATACATGAGCCCTTTGCGCATCATCATCCTGGCCATCCTGTGCTATATTCTGTACAGGCTCCTTTTTGCCGGTAAAAAAAAGGTAAAGCCGCCGCCCGGCCCTGCAAACGACAAACAATCGTCCACCCGGGACGTGCTGGTCCAGGACCCGGTCTGCCATACCTATGTGCCGCAGAAACAGGCGATCCGGGCGGTAAAAGAGGGCAAAGTGCATTATTTCTGCAGCGAAGAGTGCTGCCAAATATTTTTAGCGGAGAAAGGAGACAAAAAATGAAATTTTTTATTGATACCGCCAATATCGATGAAATCAAAAAAGGCGTGGCCATGGGCATGGTGGACGGCGTGACCACCAACCCGTCCCTGGTGGAAAAAAAAAAAAAACCTTTTGAAGAGATCCTGCGGGAGATCTGCGCCACGGTGGACGGGCCGATCAGCGCCGAGGTGGTCAGCCTGGAGGCGGACGGCATGCTGGCCGAGGGCCGCAAACTGGCCGCCCTGCATGACAACATCGTCATCAAGGTGCCGATGATTACCGAGGGACTCAAGGCGGTCAAACAGTTCAGCGCCGAAGGCATCAAGACCAACGTCACCCTGGTCTTTTCCGCTACCCAGGCCCTGCTGGCCGCCAAGGCCGGGGCCACATTCGTCAGCCCCTTTGTCGGCAGGCTGGATGATATCTCGCTCACAGGCATGGATCTGGTCAGCGATATCATGACCATTTATGACAACTACGGCTATCAGACCGAGGTGATTGTGGCCAGTATCCGCAACCCCGTGCATGTGCTGGATGCGGCGCTGATCGGGGCCGATATCGCCACCATTCCCTTTCAAGTCATCGCCCAGCTGGCCAAACATCCGCTGACCGACATCGGCATTGAAAAATTTCTGGCGGACTGGGAAAAAAGAAAAAAGTAGGCTGACGGGAACCATTTTTGCATCTATAATAGATCCATGACTACCTTTTTCACGCCATGGATGATCATACTGGCCTGCTGGCTGTTTTTCCCGGTGCCTGCAGGGGCGACCATGTATACCTTTGTCGACGGCAATGGAGTGGTCCATTTTTCCAATGTGCCCAACGATCCCCGTTACGTGCGCATGGAGGAGGTGAAGGGGCGGCCGCAGGTCAGAGTCAGGGCGGGAAAGTATATTGACCTGCGGGATTATGAAGGGTATATCCGGTCCGTGGGCAGCCGCTATAATGTTGACCCGCTGTTGATCCAGGCGGTCATCAAGGCTGAATCCAATTTCGACTGCCTGGCCAGTTCCGGTAAAGGCGCCCAGGGGCTGATGCAGCTCATGCCCGGCACGGCGCGGGATATGCGGGTCGCCGATCCCTTTGATCCGCACGACAATATCAATGGCGGCACCCGGTATCTGCGGAAAATGCTCAATATTTTTGATGAAGATCTGCATCTTGCCCTGGCCGCCTACAATGCCGGGCCGGAGGTGGTAAAAAACATCGGCGGCGTGCCCGACATCCCGGAAACGGTTGAATATATCAATCGGGTACTCCGTCATTACCGGCGTTATCAGACCTCTTCTTCCAGCGGCAAGGGGGGT
This sequence comes from Deltaproteobacteria bacterium, assembly GCA_016208225.1. Lineage (GTDB taxonomy): Bacteria > Desulfobacterota > Desulfobulbia > Desulfobulbales > SURF-16 > SURF-16. Next base: position 7,948 of record JACQYM010000284.1, read on the forward strand.
TGAGTCTGTTTTGCCCGCGGGTGGTGAGAGTGTGAGTCAGTTCACCCATGTCCCCAATATCTTAACGGGCTACCGGTTTATTGCGGCGCCGCTGCTGCTCTTCTGCCTCTATCCGGGGGCCGATACCTGGATCAGTCTGCTGGGTTTCGCCCTCTATCTGTCCGCGGCCCTGACGGATCTGGCTGACGGCTATATCGCCCGCAAATATCAGGTCGAGTCGGTGCTGGGCAAACTGATGGACCCGCTGGCTGACAAGGTGCTGGTGGCCGCGGCCCTGGTCATGCTGATTCCCCTGGGCCGCATGCCCGCCTGGGTGGCGTTTCTCATTCTCTCCCGGGAGCTGGTGGTCACCGGCCTGCGCGGCGTCGCCGCCTCTTCCGGCCTGGTCATTGCCGCCAGTCGTCTGGGAAAATGGAAAAGCA
>JACQYM010000285.1 GCA_016208225.1 Deltaproteobacteria bacterium
AGACTGGATGCCGGATAAAAAACCCTCCGGCATGACGAAAAGATAAATCCCGCAGTTTGCAAGAGGCTCTCTTGCTAGCAATCAGGGGGCATGGATTTGCTTGCGGGACGCGGAACAGGAGGGAAGCGGCAGGCGGGCCGCGGCCGGTTGAGGTTCCCTCCTCCATAACCTCATGGCTCCTTACGGGGCCTGCTCCGATTCGGCCGGCTCTTCGTACCTGCTCCAGGTGCCGTCCGGGCTAAAGGCGGTCATGGCCGCCGCGGTTGCCTCCGTCTCCTCGCCCAGGCCTTTTTCGTAGATCACCCCTTCCTGGTTGACGATGAAGGTCATGATGCCCGAGGCCCCATACTTGGCGGGATAGGCCACCAGGGCGAAGCCGAGGACCATTTTGCCGTCAGCCACATAGTCAAAGGGGCCGCCGGTGGCATGGGCGCCCTGGGCCTTGAGAATCTTGAAATAATAGCCGTGAAAGGGTTCGGGCGGGATCTCGTCCAGGCCGCCCGTATATCCCTCCTCCGTTGCCCTGGCGATCAGCGGGCCGAAAGGACTCTCCTTCTCGTCCTCCGCCACCGGCCAGTAAAGGCCGTCCTTGCTGCCCTCGCTGCTGGTAAACTTCTGGGCGAACTCCGCACCTTCGCCGTTGCGTTTCATGCAGGCATATTCCCGCTGGGCGTCGGTATAGGCGTGCATCACTTCAATGGTATGCAGCTCGTTTCTGCCGATCCGCCGGTTGAGGATTTCCTCCTTGCCCGCCAGGGTGTCGAAGAGCCAGGCCTCCCCCTGCCGGACAATGGGGATCGGGAAAGGATACTCCTTGTTGCCGACCAGGAGCACGGCCCGGCCTGCCGCCTCCTGCTCGATGCTGTTCTTCTCCTCATAGGCCTTGAGAAAGCGCGCCCTGCCGTTCTGGTCCGCGACCTTGTCGCCGGAGGAGATGAGTTCCTCCGCGTCAGGGCTCAGGATGGCAAGCAGCTCGGCATCGCTGTTGTCCCGCACCGCGGCGACCAGGGCGGCGACCGCCTGCTGCGGTGAGGCGAAACTCTTCTGCGTCGCCGGCTCCTCGGCCATGGCGGCGGAGGCGGCCAGGAGGAGCATCACGACGAGCAGTGCCATTGGGCCGGGGAACATCCGCAATATTTTGTGTTCATAGGCTTTTCGTACCATCTTCTGCGTCCCTCTCTGTCTGAATGGAGTCATGGCCACGTTCTCCGGCTCTTTATCTGGAGCGGTTGCGGTCGTCGCGACCCCGGTCGTAACGGCCGCCCGAACCGTCATCACCCCAACGGCTCTTGCCGCGGGAGTCGCCGCCCCGGTCTTGCTGCCGGCTGGACTGGCCGCGCTCGCTCGACTGGCGTTCCCGCCTGCCGTTGTCGACCCGGTTGAAGACATCGTCGCTGCTCTGGTAAGGCGGCCTCGCCTTCTGCACGGCTTTGCCGCTGTCAACCCGTTCCGGCGGACGCCTTTCCTGTTCAGTCCGCTGCCGTATCTGTCTCTCCTGCTCGGCCCGCTGCCGTTCCTGGCTGCCGCGGTCAGGCTGTTCACGTTTCTGCTTTTCCTGCTCGACTCGCTGCCGCTCCTGGCGGTCACGGTCAGGCTGTTCCCGTATCTGTCTCTCCTGCTCGACTCGCTGCCGCTCCTGGCGGCCGCGGTCAGGCTGTTCGCGTATCTGTTTCTCCTGCTCAACCCGTTGCCGCTCCCGGCGGTCACGGTCACGCTGTTCCCGTATCTGTTTTTCCGGTTCCACCCGTTGCCTTTCCCGGCGGTCGCGTTCCACCCTGGTGCGATCCCCTTGCTGGTCCCGGTCAATCCTGCTCCGGTCGTCATCGCGCCGGTCCCTGTCCCGATCCTGCCCCCTTCCCCCGGGAAAACCGCGGGTGTCGGGCCGGTGCTCTCTGGAGCGGTAGTGGTGCTGGCCGTATTTCCGGGCCGTATACTTATCGCGGTATGCGACCCCGCGCCGGTGGTGGGGAGCGTGCCGCCAGGGGCCTGGCTTTGATATCCACCGCTCATGTCTGACGAACCGCGGCCGCTTGTGCACATGGTAGTGAATATAGTGGCGGTGCCAGTCGAAATAGACCCAATCGCCGAAGGAAAACCCGAAGTAGAAGCCGGGCCAGAAAGAGATGCCGACCCCGAGGCTTATCCCCGGCGGCCCCCAGTAATAAGGGCGATAGGCCGGATACCACCATGGACCATAGATGGTGAAGGGGTCATAGTAGGGTACGTAGACGACCCTGGGATTCACCGGTTCGATGATGATTGTCTCCTTTTGGACAATGACCTTCTGCTCGGCGGTGGTGTTGAGATTCCCCTGCTCCCTGGCCCTGGTCCGCAGTTCCTGGACCATGTCCATGACTTCGGCCTCCTGGGCGAGAAAGGCGTTGCCGATGTTGGTGGTCTCGGAGATCCGTTCGCTCATCAGGGTCAGGATGGACGGGAAGTGACAGATCGCCTTGACGCTGGGGTCCCAGTCCTGGTCCAGCAGCGCATTATCAAGGTCCTCGTTCTGCAGTTTCGGATTTTGTTTGCGCCAGCGGTCGGCCTCGATCACTTCAATGGGATAGGTCGATGCCATCAGGACCTGGGACAGGAGCGCATCGGGATAGAGGGCGATGGGCGCCAGCATCTGGGCGAGTTCCTCCCGGCTGTATTTTTCGGCCGGTTCCGGGGCCTCGCCTTCCTGGGCCTGGGCCTGGCATGGCGGCGGGCCGGGAGAGAAAACAAGGAAAGAAATGATGAACAAGCCGAGGAGCAGATGGAAGATGGTGGCTGCCTTCATGATACCTCCTCATAGCCGGCGGTGCGGCATGGGTGCGCGCCTGTTTCGGGCGGCGGCAGGGGAAACCGTTGCCGGCCGCCGCCGGGAAATAGAGACGGAAACGTTCCACTTCTTTGTCAGACGATATCTTAGCATAAACTGTTTCCGATACCCAAAAAAAACCATACCGGGCGGAAGGGGCGTGGAGGCGGCATGAGCATCTCCGGGTTTCCGTATTCTTGGATTTTGTCATCCTTGTATCTATCTGTAATCATGTAATAAAATACTATTTTCCGGGAAAATGAATAGCGGGGTGCGCCAAGCGATTGCGCGGCATTGGGGCGGCGCTCGGCGGCGAATTGTTTTTCTTAATAATATCAATGTGATGGGTGCGAATGGGCGAGAGTGGCTGAATGGCGACACCGGGCATGATTTTCCAGGATTGACGAACGCGTAAAAACTGGAAATCAACCAGGGAGTACCCAGAGTTTTCATGGGTAACTATCTGTAATTAATATTATTTCTCTGCGTTTTCCGTGGGTTCCGTGGTGCAAAAGACTTTTTAAGTCGCCGTAAAGAGTTGCATAACAGATATCTGGATTGACGCATGTTTTTGATGATAACATTTTGAAATTATTGGATTTGTAGCAGTGTATAATTTTCGTTAATGTCGATCTTTTTTGCGTGGCCGGTATGAATTATGCGTACTTATACCGAGAAGAAACGGTTAAAGTGAGGCGCACCTGTTGTAACCAACTGATGAGGAGGGACTGTCAATGAAAAAGGGATTATGTCTGGCGCTCTTGGTGTTGGTTACCGTGTATGCCGGCAATGGTTTGTGTCTGCAGGCGGGGGACAAACCGGTCATCAGAACCGACAAGACGATGTATCTGCTCGATCCGTACTATTGGGTCTACAGCGCCGCCAATTTCAAATACTGGTGGCCGAACGCGCCTGATCCGGATTTATGGCAGGATGGCGGGCATGCCGTTGCCGTGAATTTTATCATTGAAGGATATTTCGGTGCGTCTGAATTAACCTACAGGCTGGAAGGGTTGGCAACCGGCGAAAGAAATGGCATATTGTGCAGTTACGATGGATATGCGGCAACCATTGATATCAGTGAGGAAGATGTCGGCGGGGAAGACTTCAAGCCCGGCGAGAAGGATATTGATAATGCGCCAGTGGTGCCCAAGGCATTGACCCTGATCGTTGAAAAGGAATGCGCTAATCCTCTTGACCGGCCGCCCTATCATCAGAAAACAAATATCAGACAATGCGGCAATAAGGCCTGCGCGCCCTGCCACCAGGGCCATGACGGCACGCCGCGAACCCCGGCGTTCATTTCCGGCAGGGATGATTATGATATGCGCGGCAAATCGCTTACCGTCAAATGCGTCTTCTGCCACGGCATCGACGGCGGCTATGTGCCGGACTCCGCGGCCAGACCGCTGTGGGAAGACTGGTATATGGACAGTTGGCAGTAATATTTCCCTTCGGCATTCCGTCCGGAGGGCCGACACGGAGAGACCCACTGTGAACAGCAGATATCCGGAAATCCCTGCCGAACGTTCTGACGATCTTCACCATCTCGATATGGCCGACAGGGCTGATCTTGTTCTTTTCATGGCCGGCAACCAGTTCATGGCCATGCCCCGCCTCATTGCCGCCTTTCAGCAGCACTACCCCGAGGTGAAAAATATCTTTTATGAAACCCTGCCGCCGGGCCTGGAACTGCGACAGATCCTGGCCGGCGGCGCGCTTTTTCAGGGGAAATTGCTCACCATTCCGGCCGACGTTTATGCAGCGGTCAATGAGGCGGCAATGCAAACCCTGGAAGAAAACCGCCTCATTGCACCGGGGGATTATTTCCCGTACCTCCGCAACCGGCTCACCCTGATGGTGCCGGCCGGCAACCCGGCGGATATCCGGTCCGTCGCCGACCTGGGACGGGACGATGTCCGCATCTCCCAACCCGATCCTAAGCACGAAGACATCGCCCACCATATCACCAACATGTATCGCCAGGCCGGCGGCGAAGCGCTGGTCCGGCAGATCATGGAAACCAAAAGGGCCGCGGGCACAACCGTGCTGACCACGGTCCATCACCGGGAAACCCCGGCAAGAATCCGCGAGAAAAGCGTTGACGTCGGCCCGGTATGGGCCACGGAGTCGCTGCATGCCCGGCAGTCCGGCCTTGCCTTTGAACTCATCGAGCCTGGCGCCTTGCTGGACCAGCGGGAAATGGTCAGATATTACATCTGCCGTCTCAGCAATGGCAGGAATCGCGACAATGCGGAAAAATTCCTGGATTTCATCAAGTCACCCGCTGCGCAGGGGATTTTTGCAGCGTTTGGGTTTGAGCCGGGTTTTGGTTGATTTTTTGCGGGAAGATTTTATGGGGCTGGGCGGTCTGGCAGGCACATTTGGCAGGAGTGTTTTGGAAATATCCTGACCAGGTCGGAATGTGGAAATCCAGAAAATCTCCAGTTATTTTATTTCGCCAATCGTTACCCTGCCAGAATAAATCTCAATTGCCGAGAGACCCTAAAAGAAGCATTTTTATACCGCAAAATTGCTGGATAAAAACTCTCTGAGTGATAATATGCGTTAGAATAGCGGTATAAAAAATTTTATGCTTCCATAAAGACCGTAAAACTCGGCGTTTTTTCGGGAGGCTACACATGGTTGGCCATACAAAAATAATCACCAAACAGGACACTATGAACGAGGAAAAAAGAAAAAAAATCGAATTGATCATCAACAAGGTACCATCTCTCACAGATGGTCAATTATTTTGGCTCAACAAGGTATTGAGTGTCTTTGAGTGTCCTTGCAATTTCGAAATTAGTCAATCTGACTTATTCGACAAGCATTCCCTTGAAAATTTTGGAGATGCACTTCGTATACATCATAGTTTTTCTGTGGAGCCATTTTCGAAAGATAAATTTGAATATGTTCTTGAACAAACTTTGAACATTACGAAAGAAGTTGCAAGATTAGCTAACAAGGGAAATCGCGGTCATGATATATCTATAAACAGCATTCCTGTATCGTTAAAAACTCAGGCAAATAAAAATATTAAGAGCGATAAAATCTGGATAAGTAAATTTATGGAGCTTGGAAAAGGCAATTGGGGAGACAACCCCAATGATTTGTCCGTGTTAAGAAATATGTTTTTAGAACACATGAAAAACTA
>JACQYM010000286.1 GCA_016208225.1 Deltaproteobacteria bacterium
ATGCGGATGGCTATCTAATTTACTCAACTTTCGGAATTATTTAATTATACGAGCTTACAATGCGTTGTATGAAATGAGCAGCATGCAATTCGTCATGCCGGACTTGATCCGGCATCCAGAAACGGCCGGATACTGGATTCCGGCTAGAAACACCCCCGTCAAGCGGGGACTGAACAGAGTGCCGGAATGACGATTGGCAATATTGTCATATAAATCATGATCTCAATATGTTATGCAAACTCCGAAAGTTGAATAATTTATTCACAACGGCTCAGTGCGCACCGCCCTTGCTTGTGAAGGCCATGCTCATGCCCAGACCGGCAAATATGGCGATGACCACCGACAGGATACCGTAGATCAGCGACCGGCCGAAAGCCATGGACGACAAGAAGGCCGGGAAGCCGATCTGCTCCAGTTTGAGTTCCTGGCTTGTGTCGGCAATGACCCGGTCGTTGCCGACGGCGACCACATCAATGTGGTAGGTGCCGGGTTTCAGTTGGGACGGCACATGAATTGTGGCTGAGTAGGCCTTCATGGGGCTGTTGTTTTGGGTGAATTGCACCACATCAGGCTGTATGCTGTACAGCTCCTCATGTTTTTTCATTTTCATGAAATCCTTGTAGAGAATTTCTTTGTCATTGCCGTCGGAGACAATCTGCATCTGCTGCTTGATCGAGTCAAAGCCGAGGCCCAGACCATCCCAGGCAGCGCCATTTTCAGCCGTGGCAATCTCCCCCAGGGCCTTGGAGGTGTATAGCAGATAGACGGACGGCACATTTTTGAACGTCACTTCCGCGACATTCATCCACAGCATGCCGCCGACCTTGCCCTTTTTCTTCAGCGTCACATCCTGCAGCTCGCCGGTGAGGCGGACCAATATCTCTGCCTCTGTCGGTACCTCGCCCGTGATGGTGAGATCGGTGCCGTTGTAAAAGGCGCTGATGTTCACCGTGGACGGCTCAAGGTTCATGGTTACCGTCTCTTCGGCCCACGGGGCCGAAGGACGGCAGACAAGCGAAACGAACAGAACAAACAGGGTCAGAATAATTTTTTGAGACATATCAGTGTCCTCCCTTATATGATAACAGTATGTCCGGCGGCAGAAGCAGATCAGCCAGCATTTTTACACAGACGAGCAGAACGAGTGAGGCCAGCAGGATTTTCAACTGATCGCCTTTTAATTTTTTGCTCAACTTCGTGCCGACCTGGGCGCCGATGGTTGAGCCGAGCAGCAGCAGCAGCGCCAGGATAAAGTCCACCGTGTGGTTGCTCCATGACTGCATAATCGTGACGTTGATGCAGGTAAAAAGAATCTGGAAGAGGCTGGTGCCGACTACCACGTGCATCGGCATCCTGAGCATGTAAACCATGACCGGTACCATGATGAAGCCGCCGCCGACGCCCATGATGGCTGCCAGCACACCGACCAGGGTGCCGAGGATAAGCGGCAGCAGCAGGGAAATTTCAATGCCCGATTTGACGAATTTGGTCTGCATCGGCAGTTTTTTCAGGAGCCGGGCATAGGTTGATTCCTTTTTGGGCGCCGCGGCAACTACCGGAGCTTCCTTTTTCTTCATGGCCTGCAGGGACTCAATGAACATGTAGGAGCCGACCCCGCCCAGCATCAGCACGTAGGTGATGGAGATGAGAAAATCGGCATTGCCCAGAGCGCGCAACACTTTGATGATCTGCACACCCAGGGTGCCGCCCAGGATGCCGCCGATGAGCAGCAGAAATCCCATTTTGAAATCCACATTGCCGAGCCGCCAGTGGGCCAGGGTGCCGGAAGTGGAAGCGCCGACGATCTGATTGGAATCAGAGGCCGCGGCCACGGTGGCCGGGATGCCGAACATCATGAGCAGCGGCGTCATCAGAAAACCGCCTCCCACGCCGAATATGCCCGACAGCAGACCGACGCCCGCCCCCAGGCCAAAGATCATTAAAATATTGACGCTGTTTCCTGCGATTGGAAGATACATGTGCCACATTAACAAACTCCTATTTTGGTTAAGTTTTAACTGATGCTGGATATCTTTTCCGATACGATCACGATCCGGCAGTTAATTTTCTGTTTGATCCGCATCAGCCGTTCCAGGAAAAGAACTGTCGCCTCCTGTTGATCTGCCGCGGGGAAACCGACGACCAGCAGAGTAATTCTGTTTTGCCGGATAAAATTGATAAGTTCCGATTCATACTGGCCGCTTGCCACATAGAAATCAACTTTCACTCCCTCCCGGCTGCTGCTGGTGCTGATCAACGATTTCAGCTCTTCCTGCAAGGCAGATTCACCTCCACTGTCCGCTGCTGTGCCGGGCTGCACTTCCGGATGGCTGTCGATCATCAGAAAAAAGACCTTTGCCTGTATCCGTTGGGCCAGATTAAAGGCATAATCGGCAGCCGACACGCTGGCGTGTTTCGGTTCAACTGCTACCAGGACTCTGTTCATCTTGCATATCCGCAACGGCCTTTATGTTCTGCTCCCGGCACCCAGAGGCCGATCAGCTCGGCTTCTGCAGGTGCATGGTGCGTTTGGCCCCAGGTAATTTCAAGGTTTGTGCCTCACCGGCGGCAGTGGAAAACAGGGCGGTGCGGGCAACGGGGAAGGGCGGGCCTCAGGCTGATTCGCATTTCATTTTGAAATGCAACGGGGAGAATGTTAGGAAACCGTTATCTGTCGGGAAAAAAAGGCTTTTTTGCTTACGGATCGCATTTCAAAATGAAATATGCGCAGTGGCGGGGAGGGACGGGGGCCCGGCTGCAGGGGAGCAGGAAAAGGGGAAATTCACCACGGAGGGCACAGAGACCGCAGATTTAACCGGCTGGAAACAGGATATTTTTCTGTGATCTCCGCCTGCTCCGTGGTGAAAGTAAGGCGGTCAGTCGGTATGGAGTCTGGTGAAGAGTTTCGTCTGCACAAAGATGCCGATCGACAGCAGCAGCACAAAGAGCAGGCCGCTTGCCAGCTGCCCCATGTCCAGCGCCTTGACGATGGCGCCGGCCCCCACGAGACAGGAGAGGATGATAAGAGTCGGGTCCATGATCCAGGCGGCCAGAAAGGCGCCGACCATGCCGCCCAGCAGCATCAGGAAAAGGTTGGTGTCGGTGGAGATAAAGGCATGGGAGAGAATCAGGGTCAGGAAGGACCCCGCGTAAAACCCGGCAAGGGCGAAGGCGATGCGCTGGGCGAAGATTGCCAGAACCGCCCCGAGGCAGCCGGTGACAAAACCGATCAGCAGCAGCACCCAGTCGGCCTGGTCGGTAAGAAAGATGGCGGCGAATTCTATGCCCACAATAAATCCCAGCACCCCGACAAAGAGCCAGAAAAGCTTTCTGCCGAACAGGAGAAGAATCAGCCCTGATATAATGTTAAAGATTCCCATAAATCTCGATTCGCTAATGGTTAATAAATATCATACTGCCCATTGCCGGACAGTGATCCTCTTCCATAACCGCCCGCAGCCTGCGGGCACGACGGCGGCACCCCGGATGCCCCTTATCTCAGCCGCCCGCCCTTTGCCCGAGGGCAGAGGTGATGGAAGCAAAGACGTAAGGGGGGGTGTCCGGGTGAATTGACCTGAAAATGACGGGCCAGGTCGAAAACCGATGACGGAGAGGTCATGTCCGGGATATGGTCATGGGCGTGCCTGCTTCTCCGCTTATTGCATGGGGCGGATCCGCACCTCGATGCCCTTGGCGTTGCCCAGCAGTTCAACAAGTTTTGCCGGGTCCGTGTCACCGTAATGATAGGGGTAGAGAATTTTCGGCTGGAATGACAGCGCTGCGTCGGCCACCATAGCCGGGGTCATGGTATAAGGCAGATTCATCGGCAGAAATGCCACGTCGATGCCCCGGAGCGCCTTCATCTCCGGGATGTTTTCCGTGTCGCCCGCCACATAGATCCGCTTGTCGCCGAAGGTGATGATATAGCCGTTGCCGACTCCTTTCGGATGAAAAAGCTGACCGTCGTCGCGCCGGTGGATGAGATTGTAGGCGGGCACTGCTTCGATCTTCAACCCCTGGACGGTTTTTACCTGGCCGTTATGCATGACGATGCCGTCCTTGATCTGTCTGGCGCAGGTTTCCGTCAGGACAACCTCGGTATTGGCCGTCCGCACGGCGTTGAGGGCAACCGGGTCAAGATGGTCAAAGTGATCATGGGTGAGCAGGATGATATCGGCCTTGGGCAGGGTGGCATAGTCGGCCAGCTTGCTGAAGGGATCAACCTGGATGGTCTTGCCGGCAAAGGCAAACATCAGGCTGCCGTGGCCGATAAAGGTGATGGTCACATCCCCGGCAGAGGTTGCGATGGTATCCGCGGCATATTGTTTCTGGGCAGAGGCGGTGAACGGGCACGTCAGGATGAAGAGCATTATCAAGGTAAATATTTTAATCATGATCAGACCTCCTTTCCGGTGCGTTTGGGGGAATTGAGCAGCCTGCAAAAGAACTCCCTGTTATTTGATGGACCGATCACGGCAGCTGCCGCGAAGGAAAAGGCATTCGATTTCATGGTGCTTCCAACGCTGTCATGGTCATGGCCTTGGATTAATGTAGCAGAACCGTTCTGAATGGGCAAGCCGGTAATGTGGCCATTTCTGGTTAGGCTGGTGCGGCCTCTTGCAGAGAGACAGGGGACACTATTTACTGCAGGGGATATTGAATGTCAACAGTGGAGATTGGCTTTGCCGCCGAAGTGCTGGCGATGGTGGAGTATCAGCCGCAATCGTTTCAATGGTCGCGGCCGCCTCTTCCTGATTCGACGGCGGCGGAACGGCTGCCGGT
>JACQYM010000287.1 GCA_016208225.1 Deltaproteobacteria bacterium
AGGCCTGGTGAAAGAGCGGCATCCCTTCACCATCGACGCCATGGTGATTTTGCCGGAACACCTGCATGCGGTGTGGACCCTGCCGCCAGGGGACGTGGACTACCCCGGGCGGTGGATGCTCATCAAAACGGGATTCTCGAGACATATCCCCCAAGGGGAACGCCGGAGCGCCAGCCGGACGAGCAAAGGAGAACGCGGCATCTGGCAACGCCGGTATTGGGAGCACCTCATCCGCGACGAAGGGGATTTTGCGCCACATGTGGATTACTTCATTTCAATCCGCTGAAACACGGCCATGTGACCCGTGCGGCGGTTTATCCGTATTCAAGCATCCACCGGTATATCGAGGCAGGGATGATGGACCACGACTGGGGCGGCGGAATCTGCGGCAACGATGAAAGCGGCTATGGCGAGAGAGGATGATGTTGTTGGGGTTCGTTCCTCACCCCAACCTACCGTGCTGAGTTAATTTTGTGTGTAACCTTCTGGAATAAATGTAAATTGATAATGAAGGTCAAAGGTAGACTTAACCCCTTATTCTTCTGCCCCCATACTTCCCCAAGCCTGAACCATACCACCTAATGAGTATTAACAACCTGCCGACATTTGGGGAACTGAGAACAGCCCCAAAATTCTTTCCCAGCATTTGAACCTTGCCGAGCTGTTCTTTTTACCATTGGACTATTGCACCTGGGGCACAGAGGAGATGAATCTATAGGCGTGTCCAGTTCTGAAGGCGTTACGGCAGGAATAGTCCCGTTTATGATTTTCAATAGTTTGTCGCCGTCAATAAGGTTGATCTGTTTGTCAGCAGCAAAAGAAATTGCCTCACTGGTAAACACGCCTGATGTAACGATGAAACCGCCAACAGCACCGGCATCCACCATAACACCAAAAAATTCTCTCACCGTTTTAACGCTGACCTTGTAAGTTTTCCACTGCTTACATTGCACTAAATATTTCTTTCCATTCCGGGTCATCTGCAAATCAATGCCACCGTCAGCGCCACCCCCGCCTGTTTCCTTTACTGTGTATCCCTGCTGTCGGAAAGATTCACCAACAAGCATTTCGAACTCTTGCCAAGTCATCCTCTCAACAGCCTGCATGGCAGAAGGTTTTGCAGTCGTAGAATGGGTATGTTGTTCAACTGATTTGTATAATTTTTGGCATTTCCTTTGCCTCGTAAACGACACAAGTGAACCCAGGAGTAAGGCGAAAGGAATGACAATTTGGCCAATCATTGCAAATATGAGAAAAAACTGCTTACCGGCATAAGTACCCATATTAGCCGCGGAAGTCGGTTGCTGAACATGCATACCAGCCATCACGTGAAGAACCACATATGAAACTATTGCCAAACCCACTCCTGTCTTCCAGGGTAATTTTGATGTGACCTCGATAAAATCCTCAAATGGACTTTGCCTGCGACTTGCCATGATTCCCTCTTTTAAACATGAATACCATTCATGGGTAACGATTATCACTAATGAATTTTTTTGAAATTAATCCGTGCCTGCCCCTTATCGCTACTTAATCGGCCGGACTCCAAAAGATCCCCAAACTGCGAAAGCTGATGTCGAAAAAATGACAGAAAATTTACCACGTACGTGAGTCAAAAATCGTCATGTCTTACGACTCCATTAGCCTGCTCATGGGTGGCTCGATTAGGACGTTCAGTGACATCAGGCCCAAAGGCCTCCTTATTCTATCTCATGGTTCGGCTGATTTGACGAATTTCTGAAATAATTAAAAAAATTTTCTGCTTCACCTTTTTCTACTGTTCAGGTCGAATTTGAAAATGGATATTCCAGCGGATTATTTGGTGCGAATCCGACGTCAGGGTGCACTTGGGCAATCCGACCTCTCAGCCGGCCCTACTTTTCTTCTATTGTACTCTATCATAGCCGTTTCCCCCCGCCTTCTTTCCGGTTGCCGCCTCGGCCCTGATCTGTTATAGGGGAAATTGTTTTCCACTCTCCGGCGCCGCCGGAACGTTTTTCATAACCCATGCCCGCAACCCGAATCTACTCCGCTACCTTCCGCCTGTGCATATCCTGATCGTCAAAACTAGCGCCATCGGCGACGTCATCCATACCCTGCCAGCCCTCCACAGCCTGCGCCGCCATTATCCCGCGGCCCGTATCGATTGGCTGATCGAGGAGGCGGCGGCCGACATTGTCATGGGTCATCCGGCCCTTGACCGGCTGCTGGTGTCGAAAAGGAAGCGATGGGTGCAGGCCCTGCGCCGCGGTCCGGAACGGCTGCGGGCCTGGCGGGAAATGCTGGCCTTTATCCGGGAGCTGCGCGCCACCCGTTATGACCTGCTCATCGACTTTCAGGGCTTGCTGAAGAGCGGGGTGCTGGTCGGCCTGAGCCGAGCGGTGCGCAAGGTGGGGTTCGGCCGGGGCATGGATCATGCCGAGGCGAGCTATCTCTTTTTAAACGAAAAAATCCCGCCGGTGGACATGAACATCCATGCCGTGCAGCGGGAACTCATGCTGCTGGCGGCCATCGGCATTAAAACCGAGGAAGTGGTCTTTGATGTACCGCTCAACCCGGACCATTTCCGGCGGATCAACACATTGCTGCTCGCCAGGGGGATTACCGATCCGTCCAAAGTGGCGCCGATCAATCCGGTGGCCACCTGGCCGACAAAGCTGTGGGACAACGGCAAATTCGCGCAGGTCGCCGACTGGCTCGCCGGCCAGGGGCTGTCGGTGGTTTTCACCGGCGGCAGGGGAGACAGACCGGTGATCGACGATATCATGGCCCGCATGCACCAACCGGCCGTGAGTCTTGCCGGCGATACCACCCTGAAAACCCTGGCCGCCCTCTACCGGCAGGCGCCCATGGTCGTTTCCACCGACACCGGCCCCATGCACATTGCCGCCGCGGTCGGCACCCCAGTGGTGGCTGTTTTCGGTTCCACCGCGCCGTGGCGCACCGGCCCTTATGGCGAGGGGCATCAGGTCGTCCGGCTTGATCTGCTGTGCAGCACC
>JACQYM010000139.1:0-2540 GCA_016208225.1 Deltaproteobacteria bacterium
CCTACGGCTGCAATCACGAAGAGTTTACAATTGCCGGTTTACAGTAAACGGTTCAATGCCGTTTCCTAACCGTAAACCGGTGACCGTAAACCGTAAACACAGCCTATAATCCGAACAGCGAACATTAACCCTGAACTGGCTGAAAATCAGTGGTAATCACATACATTTTTATGCGTCCTGACCCAGCAGAATGACGACATTATTTTCCAATGGGTTACCTTCTGTTTTCATGACAGACGCTGCAGCTATAACCCAGCTCGTGGTGCCGGTTGGTGCCCGTCATCCGCGGCGGTCCGGAGACCGTTGCAACCGGATGGCAGACCAGACAGTCCCGGAAGAGTGAAACCGTGTAGCCGGGAATATCCGCATCCCAGACCAGCGGATGACAGGTCAGACATTCATAGGTATCGGCAAGAACCGCATCCGGAGGGGCGGTCGGTTCTACAATCAGGCTTCCCACCAGCAGATGATGCTTATCCACATTGCTCTTTTCCAGAACAGGAAACCTGAGCAGATCATCATGGCAGACGCGGCAGTCAGCTTCTGTGGGCAGACCGTCGCCGCCGGTCACGCCGCCCCAGCCCGAGGCGCCGTTTGCGGCCATGCCGGGCAGGAGGTTGAACAGGGCAAAACAGATCACGACAAGAGACGATTTGCCGTTGCCGGCAACTCGCCATATGAAATTTCCTTTTCCCGGGGCCATGCTCTTTTCCATAAAATTCCTCACATCAATGCAGAAAAAGCTGAATATCCGCCTGCTTGCGCAGTTCCTCAACATGCAGGGCTATCTGTTTTGACGTCATTTCCCCCTGCAGGTATTTTTTGATGAAATCATGAACATCGGCCAAAGGGGCGTAGCCGGCGGGCTGCCTGCCAGTGACCTGGATGATGTGAAAACCATATCTGGTGGCAACAATATCGCTGAGATCCCCCTCGGGCAGGGAAAAGGCCGCCTCATCAAATTCAGCCGGCATGAATCCGCGCTTGATATAGCCCAGATCACCGCCCTTTTCCTTTGATCGGGCGCAGTCGGAATTGCCGGCCGCCAGCTCCGGGAATTGATCACAGTTCTGCTTCAGCTGTGCAAGCAGATGCTCCGCTTTCCGCCGAACCTTGTCCTTCTCCTCCATGGAGCTGTTCTGGTCAACGGTAAGCAGAATATGCCTGGCCTTGACCGTTTCCTCTTTTTTAAAATTTTCTTTGGCCTTCTCGTAAAAACCGGCTATTTCCTCCTCCGAGGGCTCAGCCTGGGCCATACCCAGGCTTGTCAGGTAGGCATCCATCTGAATCTGCCGGCGATAGCTGTCGGTATACTCTTCAGCCGTGAGATGCAGCGAAGCGAGATAATGCTCAAATTCCTCCGGCGTTTTAAAGGTCGCTTTCATTGCCGCCACTTTTTTCTGCACCTGCGCTTCGCTGTCTTTTATGACCAGCTTGCTGCTTGCCTGCCGCAGCACCTCCTGGTCAATAATCTTGTCCAGTGCCTGTTTCCGCAATGTCTCCCGCAAGGCCGGTGTTGCCGTGCGCATGCCGTATCTGGCATATTTATGCAGCTGATGCTCAACTTCTGCGGCCAGCTGCTTTTCGGTGACGGGTTCGCCGTTTACCGTGGCCACTATGGCCTGGGCCGCATCCTGGCCGCCGCCGTCGGAGGCTGCGGCAGGAAATAAGGGCAACAGCATCAGCCAGGCGATGGAAAACAGTGAAAAAATTGCGCGGGTCATAATGGGTTCCGGGTTAAAGTGTATAATAAATCTTTATTTATCGGCCAAAGCCGGCCGCAAAATCGGCCAGACTGACGCTGTTGCTGCCGGCTGCCAGTTGGCGGGCAAAAACAACAAGATCAAGACCGTCCACATCGTTATCCTGTCCTGTCGCCGCCTCGGCGTTGACCAGACCGAACCCGTACAATTCGTCGCGGCCCGCATCGCCCAGGTCCACCGCCGTCTGCTGCAGCCGCAGACGCACATCCCGGTTATTGATGACCCCGTCGGCATTGACATCCGTCATGCCGGCGGACATGATCAGGGCCGCAACCGCGGCAACATGGGGCGCGGCCTGGGACGTGCCGCTCAGCAGGGCATATTCCCCGTTCCGGGCTGTTGACAGGATTTCCACCCCTGGGGCCATGAGTTCAACTTCAGGGGCCGTGGGGGAAAACCAGGCGGGCAGATCAGACAGGTATGATGCCGATACGGCAATGACCGATTCGTAAGCAGCGGGATAGAGCACCGCGCCCTGCCGGGTGTTGCCGGCAGCGGCCACGAGCAGCAGACCGGCATCATATGCGGCATCACAGGCTTCCCGCAGGGCCGGGGAGTCCTGGCCGGCAAAACTGAGATTGGCGATATCCATGTTATTTTCCACCGCCCATTCGATGCCGGCGATGACGACACTGAGCTGGCTGGATCCCGAACCATCAAGAACCTTTACGGCGTATAATGCGGCTTCAGGGGCGCCGCCGATGACGCCATTGCCATCGGCCGAGGCGGCGATGATGCCCGCCACATGGGTGCCATGGCTGTTCCAGCTGTCATCAA
>JACQYM010000139.1:2580-5612 GCA_016208225.1 Deltaproteobacteria bacterium
GGTCACTGTCGTTAAAGATAAAGTCATAGCCGCCCTGATAATTGAGGGAAAGCTCCGGATGGCTATAATCGATGCCGGTATCAAGCACGGCAATTTTTATCCCGTGGCCGGTGACGTCCTGTTCATGGACGGCCCGGCAGCCTATATGCTCCACCCCCCATGAGCTGCCGTATTCGGCGTCGGAGAGCTCCGGGTCCACGCTATACACCACGGCATCCTCGGCCACATATTTAATACGGGGATCGGCGCGCAGCCGGGCAATCGCCTGTTCAGGAACCCTGGCGGCATAGGCATTGATCAGGCGGAAGGCCTTTTTCAATCGGCCGCGATGGCCCCTGACCAAGGCTCGTTCCCCAGGGCCGGGTTTTTTATTGAAACCGATGATGACCGCACGTTCCGGGGAGGAGGCGGCAGTTGCGACTTCTGCCGGCAAGGCCAGACAGAACAGGGAAATAATGAGCAAGAGGCTGAACCTGCATACCGGTTTTTTCATGAACGCAACCTTCGATGTATTCGAAAAAAGTCTATTTCTCACCGCGAAGCACACGGAGACCACAGAGAAATATTATTTTATTACAGATAGTTATCTCTGTGCGCTCCGTGCGCTCTGTGGTGAACACCTAGTTTTTTTTGCGGGATAATCAACCTCGGGATCTGTTCAAAAATAACGGCACGAAACCGGCAGGGAGCTGCATCGCAATGCTGCTCCCTGCCGCACAAACAGCGCGACAACAGAAACGGGTTATCTTCTGCGCGGTTTTTTGGTTATGATATTGTTCACAGTAACTGCGCCGGTAGCATCGCCGAACACACTATCAACAGAGATGGACGTGTCGCACGACCCGCATTGGGCGACAATCCGTGTATCGGTCCAGATGGTAACGCTGCAGTCAGCCATGGCACCGGGCAGGGAGACGGATGTACCAGACCCTTCTGCATTGACGTACTGGCTGAAGCCGCTGCCGCTGATACTGACAGTACCGCTGGTACAACTGGCGGCGGTAATCTTCACGGCCGGCAGAATGGCCAGATTGACGCTGTTGCTGATCGAGCCGCCCTTCACCGCGGTCACGGCATAGTTACCGGCAGCCATGGTTGCCGGCACCATGACGACCATGGTGTCCTCGGAAATGGAGTCCGGAGTCAACACGGTCTGGGTGCCGTCAGCTGCCTCCAGCACAACGGTGCTGGTCACTTCGATCGGTCCCAGGGGACCCTGCACCACGTTGGTAAAGGCAACGCCGGAGATAGTGAGCTGGGTGGCGAAACCCGCGGTGATGGTAGAGGCGCTCAGGCTGGCAATGTCCGGAATGACCGGCCCTGAATACGGCGCCGAAAGTGCGGTAAAGCCATGGCAGCCCCAGCAGTCATCCTGATTGCCGATATGGCCGTAATAGGCGGTTTCCGCTCCCGGATCAATGCCGTTGGCGTCAGAATCAACCTGAATATTGTGCAGGGAGTTGACGCCGTGACATGCCTCGCACTGCCGGATTTCCGTACCAGCCGGGGCATGGACATCATGACAGAGCTGACACTTGTCCGGCAGAATTCCCAAGCCGGTGCTGTGATGGGTGGTGGCATTGTTAAAAACGGTGAAGCCGGAAACAGTATCAACGCCCGCATTATGGCAAAAGGCGCAGCCGCCTTCGCCATTGGTGCCGGTGCCGAGACCGGTCTGGGGGGTGACGAGGGACGGGGCATAGGTCGGGATATAATGGCCGTCCCCAGGGTTGTCGATCGGTCCATGACATGCCTTGCAGTCATTGGACAGGGCCTTGGCGGTCAGATGATGCACCGATGCTTGCCCGGCCTGCTGCTCATGGCAGAGGAGGCAGTCCCGGAAGGAGACAAAGCTGTAACTGAAGGTCTGATCATTCCACACCAGTTGATGGCAGGAAAGACATTCATAAGCCGAACCCGGCGTCCCGGCAGGGGCCGCGGTCGGGTCGGGGATAGTCGCCCCGACGAGCAGATGATGCCTATCCGGAATTGTTCCGGGGTTGACGACCGTCGAGTCTTCATGACAGCCCCGGCAGTTGGCCTCAACCAGGTTATTGAAAACGCCGTCGGGAATGCCCAGGATCTGATTGACCGGAGGCGGCGGCACATTGGCCATGGCCGGAACGGCAAAAGCGAGAAGAGCAGCCGGCATAGCCAGCGAACACAAGATTTTTTTCAACATTTCTTTTTCCTCATCAAAAAATGATTCCTCAACTTCATCCTCAGTTACCCAAAAATCTGATGTTTCCTTAAGTAAGTGTTGCAATCACCCCCTTCTCAAGATGAAGAAATCGTTAGCGAATCTTTCTCACCATAGTAGCCGGTAAACCGCGGGCGTAGGGCCCGGTGGTCTGTCGGGGCAGAAATGCAACAGTCTGCGGCGACCATGCGCGATGGATCGCCGCAGACTGCGTCATCAGGAAAATGATTTACAAAAGGATGCAGGCGTCCTGCAGGAATAGAAATGCTATTTTTGGCGCAAGCGACGCAAACCGGCAACAGCACTCAGCCCGGAACCGAGGAGCACAATGGCGCCCGGCAGGGGTACGGCGCTCGGCGGCGTATCCGCAGTTGTAATATCCAACTGGAAGCTTAACAGGGTGCCTGTGTCGCTTGGTTTATTATCGAAAAATTCAAGGCGCCAGGTGCCGGCGACCAGATCGCCATCAAAATAAGACAACAGATTGCTGTCGCCGTCAGAATCGGGACCAGAAGAGCTTGGTTTATAGGTACCAGGACCATACGGGGGGGTAGCGGTATTGATATACTCGGAGGCCTCGTCGTCAAACGTCACGTTGGTCATATCATATAGATAGTACATGCCATCGCCATTATTATACAGCTGGACATATTTCCAGGCGCCACCAGGCTCACGGTGGTCAAGATAGATATCCAGGTCTGCTATCGAAGTATGATCGATATTGACAAATACGTTAACATCGGTAACGAATCCCGAATCGCCACTCACGATATCAGCGAAGACCCACTCACCCTCTGTAATGGCCTTGGACGTTGGGTATTCGAAATGATAC
>JACQYM010000306.1 GCA_016208225.1 Deltaproteobacteria bacterium
TACCAAAGATCGCGGGCATGGCCCGCTCCTACCCCCTATCGCAGCACCATGGCCAAGGCATCCTGCGGACAGGCGTTGCGGCACAGGCCGCAGCCGAAGCATTTCCCGGGGTCGATCATGGCTTTGAACCCGGCCCCGGCCTGCCGGCCGCGGATCGCCTGAAACTGACAGGCATCCTCGCATGCCCCGCAGCCGATGCACAGTTCCTCGTTCACCGCGGCCACACTCTCGCCCCGGAACATGGTCTCCACATCAAGAGCCAGGGTCCGCAGACCAAGACAGTCGCCGGGCTGACAGTTGCAGATGGCGCCGACAAACGGCGTCATCATGGTCCAGATGGTATGCACCGCCCCCTCTTTTTCCAGCTCCGCCATCTGGGCGACAGCCTGCTCGCGGGTCAGTGATTCCAGCCCCACGTCCTGGGCCAGGCCGAAATAGCCCATGTCCAGCCCTTCATACCACAACTCGGGGGAATAGCTCACGCTGTAGCAGCAGCGGTTTTCCTTCTTCAGGGCCGCCCAGCGGCAGGCGCACGGCATGCGCACCACGGTGGCGGCCCGGCCGACAATCTCCCGGATCTCCTCCATGGTCACCACCTGGCCGAAATGTTCTTCCCTGGCCTTGGCCACCATCTGGCTGACCAGGCGGCGGGGCAGGGCCTTTTTTTTGCGGAACAGCACCTCCAGCCGGCCCAGGGTGATGACGCCCTCCTGGATGGTGGACATGAAAAAATTCCTGATGTAATCGCGCCGCCGCAGATCAGCCAGCAGGTCATTGGCGTAATTGGCGGCATTCTTGAACCAGATCCTGCCTTCACCATGCCTGGTGCAGAATTCACACATTACCGGGCCCCTTTTATTTTCACCACAGAGCACACAGAGATCACAGAGAAAACTTTTTTGTGATTACCACTCATTTTCAGCGGTTCATGGTTCAAGTTCCGCTGTCCGGAATACGGGACTTGTTTACGGTTTACGGTTACCGGTTTACGGTTAGGGAACGGCATTGAACCGTAAACTGTAAACCGGCAACTGTAAACTTTACAGTGATTGGAAAATGGCTGAAAGCCGATGGTAATCAATACTTTTTTAATTACATTTCTGTATCTCTGTGCTCTCTGTGCTCTCCGTGGTTAATTTTCAATTTTTACGAATCCGTCTTCCCTGCCCTGCCGGAGAATCTTGCCCAGCGTCGCACTCAACTCGTGCAGCTTGTACGGCTTGGGAACAACGCCGCTGAAGCCATACTCCCTGAAGTTGGCCATGATCGGATCATTGGCGTAGCCGCTGGACACAATGGCCCTGACGGCCGGATCAATTTCGCGCAGACGCGTAATGGCCTCCTTGCCGCCCATGCCGCCGGCGATGGTCAGATCCATGATCAGGGCGTCAAAGGGCCTGCCCTCTTCCCTGGCCTGCAGATACAGCTCGATGGCCTCGCTGCCGTCCTTGGCCGCCACCGGCTTACAGCCGAGATATCCCAGCATCTCGACCGCTATTTCCCTGACGATCTCTTCATCATCCATGATCAGGACACGGCCGTAGCCGACGGTGCTGTTCGTCTCGGCCGGGGCCTGCCTCACCAGGTTCATCTTATTAGTGGCCGGCAGATAGATGGTAAAGGTGGAGCCGCTGCCGAGTTCCGAATCTACGCTGATGACGCCGTCATGTTTTTTGATGATCGAATAGGCGATGGTCAGGCCGAGCCCGCTGCCGGTGCGCTTGCTGGAAAAATAAGGGTCAAAGATCTTGGCGAGATGGGCGGCGGGGATGCCTTCCCCCTGGTCTTCAAAGGATATCTGCACATATCTGCCGGCCGGCAGGGCCAGCCGGTTATGGGCGGCAACCTCGATATTTCTGGCCCGGATGGTCAGGATGCCGCCGCCCGGCATGGCCTGGCCGGCATTGATGACCAGAGTCTGCGTCACCTGGCTGAGCTGCCCCTCGTCGACTTCAAGGGGCCACAGCCCTTCGGCCAGATCATACTCGCACCTGACATTTGAGCCGCGCAGGATAAAGCTGGTCGAGTCCTTGATAAGCTCGGTGACGGTGGTGGTCCTTTTGATCGGCGCACCCCCCTTGGAAAAGGTGAGCAGCTGCTGGGTGAGGGCCCGGGCCTGCAGCGAGGCCTTTTCCGTCATATCGAGACGTTTGTAGACCTCGTCCTGGCGGTTGAGATACATCTTGGCCAGGGAAATATTGCCCAGGATGGCGGTGAGCAGGTTGTTGAAATCATGGGCAATGCCGCCGGCGAACACCCCGACGGACTCGAGCTTCTGCCCCTTCAGCAATTCTTCCTCCATCTTCTTCTTTTCCGTAACGTCGCGGAAGATGCACTGGGTGACAACCGGCCTGCCGTCCTGGAATTTGCAGCAGGCATTGCCCTCGATGATGATTTTCCTGCCGTCCCTGGCCACGAAGACGGTATCGATATAGTGGACATCTTCCACGCTGATGATGCGCTGGAAGACTTCATGGCAATGGGCATGGCAATCCGGGGAGATGAGGTCAAAGATGGAAAGGCCGTCGATTTCTTCCTTCAGGTAGCCGAAAGTCTGGCGCCAGGCCCGGTTCACATAGAGAAGCCGGCCGTCCGGCTGGACGATCTGGATCAGATCGTGGGCGTTTTCAAAGAGGTCCCGGTAACGCTGTTCGCTCTCCCGCAGCGCCTTTTCGTTGCGCGCCCGCTCGCTGACATCCCGGAATATGCCGGTCATGGCCACCGGCCTGCCATTCTCATATTGCGTGCGGCACCGTCCCTCCACCACGATCCGGCTGCCGTCCTTGGCCACGAAAACCGT
Source organism: Deltaproteobacteria bacterium (assembly GCA_016208225.1). Lineage (GTDB taxonomy): Bacteria > Desulfobacterota > Desulfobulbia > Desulfobulbales > SURF-16 > SURF-16. The sequence goes on from JACQYM010000306.1 coordinate 2,801, forward strand.
CTCGTTGCGGTCAAAATCCTGGCCGTTGAGCAGGCAGCGGAAGATATCGCGGCACTTGTCCCGGCATTTTTCATCAACAATGTCCATCAGTTTCAGCCGGCAGACGTCTTCTTCACTGTACCCGAGGGCATCACGCCAGGCCCGGTTGACATACAGGAAATAACCGTCCGGCGTCACACTGTGAATGAGGTCGCTGGCGTTATCGAGCAGCGCGTCGTAGCGCTCCAGCGATTCCTTCAGGGCACCGATCGTTTCCTGGCGGGCCCTGCTCCGCTCCTCCAGTTCCCGGACCTGTGCTTCCAATTGTTCATAGGTTGGCTTGCCGTTCATCAGAAAAATCTCCGATAGGGGCTGCCTGTCGCCTGGCCGGCAGCCGTGTTTGCCACTGTTACAGAAATGCTGAATCCGTCATACAAGGGCGGTTCGCGAACCGCCCTGCCATGGTCTCCCCGCCGCCGCGGTAAATTCCAAATTTTACTAATTTTTACCGCGTTATCAATATTTTATCACACAAAAGCCCGGCTGCCGCGTCAGGGCATGGCCGCGGCGGTGACGGCGGCGATCGCCGCATACCGGGCCAGCTTGCCGGCGATCACCAGCAGGGAAAAAAGCAGAAAATTGATGCGCAACGCCCCGCCCACCAGACAGAGCGGATCACCGATCACCGGCAGCCACGACAGCAGCAGGGACCATGAGCCGTAGCGGCGATACAGCATCCGCGCCCTGGCAAGGACCGCCTCATCCATGCCCATGATTTTCTTCATGAAAAAAACCGCTCCCCAGAGGCCGACAAGATAGGTCGTACAGGCGCCCAGGTAATTGCCCGCAGTGGCCACCCCAACCACATGCATGACGTCGAAGCCGCGCATGATCAGGGTCGCAACCAGCCATTCGGATCCGAGGGGAATGACCGTGGCCGCGCAAAAACTGAGCAGCAACAGGGCGGGGAGGCCGTTATCAACCAGAAAATTTTCCAAGGAAATGTTAATTATCCAAAATTCAGGAGCCAGGAGCCAGAATCCGGCGCACCGAAGCCTTTCGCAATCGATGAATCCGTAAAGACTCAGCAAAAAAACAACGCGCCATAGCGTCATTTCTGGGTCTCTTCCGACTCCTGTCTTCTGTCTCCTGAATCCTCCCCCTTACACCGCATGCTGCAGAATATCGGCGATCACTTCTCTGGGATAGAGATCCCCCATGCCCCACAGTA
>JACQYM010000307.1 GCA_016208225.1 Deltaproteobacteria bacterium
GGTCATGTCCGCGGCAAACTGGTGCTGGTCGTCAGAGAGCAGGACTGAGCCGTAACCCGACATGAATTTGCGTGGCGCCGGCTTTTGGTTTTTAGGAGCCGTTACGAAATAACATGGCCATTTCTAAATAATCTCTTCATTGTTAGCATTTCGTTACGGCTCCTTATACCCCTCAAGGGGGTACTGAAAAGAGTGCCGTTTCGCGCATTTCTCTGGCTATTTTATTTGTTTACAACGGTTTTATATAAAAGTCACTTTTCTGTCTTGTTGAGCAGACAGGGGATGTAGGAGCGGGCCTTGCCCGCGATAGAGATCGCCGCAATGCCGAAGGTCGCGGCTTGGCCCGCTCCTACGACACGAGACTTTCATTGTTCGTTGTTTCCGCATGCGGAGATGGCGGTTAGCCGAACGGCCCCTTTTGTCGGGTTACGCGATACACCCGCTAACCCGACCTTGGTGGGCGGGTTGCGAACCCGCCCCTACCATGTCATTGTTCATTGTTTATTGTTCAGTTGTATATACAGGGGGCGGTTCGCGAACCGGAACCGCCCTACCGCAAGATGTCCGGGACGGAGACAAAAACCGCCCCGGCAGCGCGCATTTCCTCTTCCGCCCGCATGCCGTCGCCGGGCCGCAGCTCAACCGCCCGGATCGCCTCCCTGATCACCACCGCTTCATAGCCCAGCCGGAGGGCATCGAGCACGCTGTTTTTCACGCAGTAATCAGTGGCCAACCCGCCCACCAGCAGCCGCCTGATGCCCTTCTGCCGGCACAGGGCGTCCAGCTCGGTTTCCCCGAAGGCCGAATAACTGTCCCGCTCCGGCCTGAAGGCCTTGGAGATGATGATTGCCTGCTCCGGCAGGGCAAGCGCCGCCGCAAAACGGGCGCCCTCGCTGCCTGCCAGACAGTGGACCGGCCAGCTGCCGCCCTGGCCGGTAAACGAGCAGTGGTCCGCCGGGTGCCAGTCGCGGCTGGCAAAGATCGGCTGGTTCTTTGCCGCAAACAGAGCGAGGCAGCGGTTCAGCGGTGCGATGACCGCATCTCCATCCGGCACGGCCAGGGCCCCGCCGGGCAGAAAATCGTTCTGCACATCAATGACAAGCAGGGCGTCATGCTCCGTAATCCCAACCGGTTGCCTCATCTTTCCCCCTTTCGTCCCGTGCCGGCGGACATGGGTCCGCATCCCTGCCCCGGGCCCGGCTGATGAGCCGCTGCTTGAGGTCCCACAGTCGCGGACTTACCGAGACGTGATAGATATGGGGATTCACGAACCGCCGCACCCCCGGGTCCAGCCGCTCGATATCCTGCTGCCGCCTGGCACGCATAGCGGCAAGATCCGGCGCCTCATGGACCCGCCTGCCGCACCGCAGCACTTCGATCAGCAGCGGTTCGCAGGTCGTCACCTCCTGCCTGGCCAGCCGCCGCTCCTTGCCGTGGTCGATCGGGTGGCGCAGGACGATTTCCGGCTGCGCCTCGGGCGTCTCATCCTCCAGACAGATCAGATCGGCGGTACTGCGGCCGCGCCGGTCATAAAGCCGCCACACCTGCTTGCTGCCCGGATTGATGGTCTTGGCCGGCGTCTCCGAGATCTTGATGGCCGGCTGCCAGCCCGCCTCACTGCCGATGGCGACCATCTTGTAAACCCCGTCCAGGGCCGGCGCGCCCATGGAGGTGATGAGCCGGGTGCCGACCCCGTAAATGAGCCTTTTGATCAGTTGCTCAGGATCAACGCCATATCTGGTGCCCTCCTCCCGGATCTGGGTGATGACCTGCCAGATCACCAGCTCGTCCAGTTCGTTGGACAGGACGATCACGGTATCGGCAAATCCGGCCTGATTCAGCATCTTCGCCGCCTGAATGGCCAGATAGGCCAGGTCCCCGGAATCAAGCCGGATGCCCACCGGGGCATGCCCCTTGCGGCGCAGTTCTGTGAAGACCGTGATGGCGTTGGGAATGCCGCTTTCCAGGGTATTGACCGTGTCAACCAGCAGCAGGCAGTCATCCGGGTAGACCTCGGCAAAGGCGCGGAAGGCGTCCAGCTCACTGCCGGTCAGGGCCATGAAGGCCTGCACCATGCTGTGGGCGTGGGTGCCCTTCGGCGCATTGCCGAGTACGCAGGAGATGCCGACATTGGAGGAATAGTCCGCCCCGCCGATCAGGGCGGCGCGCACGCCGGCGTTGGCGCCTGCCGCCGGACCGCGGCGCATGCCGAATTCGAGCACCAGCCGCCCCAGGCCGGCAGCCTGCACCCTGGCAGCCTTGGTGGCGATCAGGGTCTGATAGTTGAGATGGTTGAGCAGGGACGATTCGAGGATCTGCGCCATGGCGAGTGGCCCCTGCACCATGGTGACCGGTGCGTTGGGATGGACAACCCGGCCTTCCGGCACGGCCCACATGCTGATTTCGCTGAAATTGCCATGGCGGCCGAGCCAATCGAGAAAGTCGTCACTGAAGAGCTGCCGGCCGCCGCGGCTCTGCTGGCTGCGCAGACAGTCCACGTCCTGCGCACGAAAGCGGGCGTCATCCATCCAGTCGAGCAGCCACTCCAGGCCGGCATTGATGCAGAAACCTGCCTGGTGCTGGCCGTAATCGGGATTTTTGCGGAAGAAATGGTCGAACCGGGCCGGCCGCTCATGCATGCCCGTGCGGAAGTAGAGCTGCGCCATGGTCAGCTGATACAGGTCGGTGAATAACATCCCGTCCGCAATCATGCGATCCCGCTCTTTCATGCCGGGGCGTCCTCCGACTTTACCATGTCATCCCTGCCCTGGTGGTCATAGTCTGGTATCCTTCACGGTTTTCTCCTCTTTTCCGGCTCATCGAGCAGAGAGGATTTCAGCATGAAGTGTGGGTAATCGCCTGCTGCGGGCAATTATCAACACAGGCGCAGCACTCGATGCACTTCTCGATATTGACCGGCACCGCCTTGTCATGCAGCAGCTCATACACCTCCGTGGGACAGACTTCCACGCAGGTGCCGTTGCCGTTGCAGGCATCGTAATCCACCTCAATCTTATACGTATCTGTTTTCCATGTCTTGTAATCCATGCTTTCCTCCTTTTGTTATGGGCCGGTTATACGGCTTCACTCTTCTTTTCCTCGCCGAGCCGGGCCGCCATATTGGCGCCAAGCTCCGCCGCCCTGGCGAAATCCTCGATTCCCGCGGCGCAGTGCGCTTCCACCACCGGCTCGACAAGCTGCCAGCGATCGGCGCCGGCAGCGGCAAAATCAGTGAGCTGTTTGACCCCGCCGCCGCTCCAGCCATAGGAACCGAATACCCCCAGCAGCCGGTTCTTCATCCGCTTGTTGTCCAGCAGACTGACCAGATCCTCGACCAGGGGAAAGGGCCGCATGTTGTAAGTGGGGGTGCCGAGGATGAGCCCCCGGTATTTCCATACGTCGCGCACAATATAGGACGGATGGGAATGGGCCACGTCATGCACCACGATGCGGCCCACGCCGCAGAGGCTTAAGTTTGCGACAATCGCCTCCATCAGCTGCAGGGTGTGGCCGTACATGGAGGCATAGGCGATCACCACCCCCGGATCGGCCTCATGGCGGCTCCATTTATCATGCAGGGCAATGAGCTGATCCAGGTCCCGCCGCCAGACAGGACCGTGGGTGGAAGCGATGCAGTCAATGGCCAGGGCCTTGATTTTCACCAGGGCCTTCTGCAGCATATCGCTGTACCGGCCGATCACGTTGGAAAAATAACGAAGCATTTCGCTCAGATAATGATCAGGATCGTCCTGCTGGTCGGCAAAAAGGGCGCCGTTCAATGCCCCGAAACTGCCGAACGCATCGCCGGAAAAGAGAATCTTCTGCTCCTCCAGATAGGTCATCATGGTTTCCGGCCAATGCACCATGGGCGTCAGGACGAAACGCAGCCGCGCCCCGCCCGCATCAAGGACATCATTGTCCCCGACCTTGACGACATTTTCCGTTATGCCGTAAAAGCGGTCGAGAAAATCCAGGGTCTTGGCGTTGCCCACGATGCGCATCTCAGGGTATTGCCGGCGCAGCCAGGGAATGGCGCCGGAATGGTCGGGCTCCATGTGGTTGATGACCAGATAATCAATCTTTTTCCCCGGGCCGAGCAGCTCGGCGATGCGTTGGAAATGGTCCGCCTGGGTAAGCGCCTTGACCGAATCGATCAGGACATTCTTTTCCGCCCGGACGAGAAAGGCATTATAGGAAATGCCGTGATCCAAAGGCCACAGGTTTTCAAACCGCGGCGTTTCACGGTCATTCACCCCTACCCAGAAAACATTGTCTGTAATGGCCATTACCCGGTCCATATCTCTTTCCTTTCCCCCTTCCCCGCCGCGGCATCCGCAGGCGACAATTTGCCGCATGGCTGGTGGCTTTTCTTTTGCAAAATGAAATAATTATGAAGTTCAATATACATGCCACGGCAATAAACCCTGCTGATCTTCTTCATCACATGAAATACCCCGTACTGAACGGCTGGAGCATGCCAATCCGCTATTCGCCATCCGAATTCGCCGCTCCGCATTCCACCATGCAAAATCTTTGTCCTGCGGCAAGCGACATTGTCCGACGGGACAAGACAACAGGCGGCCGGCACATCCCGCCGTGGTCGATGCTGCCTGCTGCTATCAGGATCTGTTGCGGCATGGCAACCTTTCCCGGCCCCAAAAAAGCAAAAAAACACTGTGCGACAATTTGCCACATTGCATTAGATCTTGCTTCACGTATATACTAGGCCTAAAAGGTAATAATAACTATTATCCTTTTGCTCTTGCAAGAGTATTTCCCCTAACTGTTTCACATCTTAAACTTTTGACGAGGAGTTACACCAATGAAAAAAATGTTTTCAACCCTGGCATTCGGCGTATTGGCACTTTCTTCACCCATCAGCAGCATGGCCGGCACCCTTGACATCGGCGAGGAGACCCACCTCATTTTCATGCGCGAAGAGGAAAAACTGGCGCGGGATGTCTATCTTACGCTGAATGGTATCTATCCGGATTCAAATACCTTCTGGAATATCGGCGACGGCTCCGAGCAGACCCATACCGATACGGTGCGTGACATGCTCGCCACCTATGGTATCGAAGACCCCAATCCGGACGCCAACAACCTGCCGGACAGCATCGGCGTATTCACCGGCGCCGACTATGGCTGGTATTTTACCGAAAAATTCTCCCTGCTGGTGAGCTGGGGCTCGCAGAGCCTGCTTGATGCCTGGTATGTCGGCGCCTTTATCGAGGAACTCGACATGATTGACATCATCGGCTGCCCCAAGGTCATTGTTGAAACCGACCCCATCATCGATGCCGGGGAATGCGGCATGGACTATACGGACGAGACCCGTCTGAAGACCATGTACAGCCACCTGGTGGCCGGTTCCGAGGACCACCTCCGGGCCTATGTGCAGAATATCGAAAATATCATCGGTGAAGGAAATTATGTGGCGCAGGTGCTGCCCCAGGAACAGGTTGACGCCATCCTGGGCCGCTGAGCCGTGGTAAATAATTAACGTGGCCATCCGAATGCCGGCAACGGCACTCTTTTCAGTACCCCCTTGAGGGGTATAAGGGGCCGTAACGAAATTGCGATAAAAAGACCATTATTCGGAACGGCTCCTGACAGAATCCGACGGCCGCAACAAAAAAAAAGCCGGGGTGCGATGCAGCACCCCGGCTTTTTTTGTTTTTATCGCCCGATCCTTGCATAGGGAAACAAATGCAACTGAAAATTAACCACAGAGAGCAAAATTTCTCAACCCTTCGGCCAAAGGAAACCCGATGAAACGCTATTTGATCATAGGCAATGGGGTTGCCGGCACCACGGCAGCCGAGCATATCCGCCGCCATGACGAACAAGGCGAAATAACCATCCTTACCGACGAGGAACTCCCCTTTTACTACCGGATCAGGCTGAATGATTACATCAGCGGCGACATGGAAAAAAAAGCCCTGATCGCCAAAAAAACCGAGTGGTATGCCGAGCGCAGGATCAAACTGCGGACCGGGGTCAGGGTGACCGGCGCTGACCCGGAAAAACAGTACGTGATGACCGCCGGCCAGGAAAGATACCCCTATGATCTGCTGCTGCTCGCCACCGGCAGCAGATCTTTCGTGCCTCCCATCCGGGGGGCGGACAAAAACGGCGTTTTCACCCTGCGGACGGTGGCCGACGCCGACCGGATCATATCCTTTGGCAGCGGCAGGGACAATGTCCTGCTCATCGGCGGCGGTCTCCTGGGGCTGGAGACGGGCAAGGCCTTTCAAAAAATGGGCAAGCAGGTGATGGTGGTCGAGTTTTTCCCCCGCCTGCTGCCGCGGCAACTGGATGACCGGGGCGCGGCAAGGCTGCGGAACATGCTGGAAGATATGGGCTTTGCCTTCCGCCTTGGCGCCGTCACCAGGGAAATCATGGGCCGAGATGCGGTGGAAAGCGTCGTTTTAGAAAGCAACGAGGTCATTGGCGCGGACATGGTGATCATCTCCGCCGGGGTGCGGCCCGATCTTGACCTGGCAAAACAGCTGGGCCTGGCGTGCGGCAAGGGGATCACCGTTGACGCCGCGCTCCGGACCAGCCGTCCCGAAATTTTCGCGGCCGGCGATGCGGCCGAGTTTGCCGGCATCCTGTACGGCATCTGGCCCGCCGCCATGCAGCAGGGCGAAATCGCCGGCACCAATATGGCGGGAGGCCGCGAGACGTATCACGGCTCCGTCATGGCCAACAAACTGAAAGTGGTGGGCATTGATCTTGCCGCGGCCGGAGAAATTGACGCGGAAAACCGATTGAGTGCAAGGATTACGGAAACGGACACCGTCTACCGGAAAATCGTCCTGGACGGCAATCGCATCATCGGCTGCATCCTGCTGGGCGATACGGCGGATTATGCCGCCGTCACCAAAATGATCCGCGACAAAACAGATATCAGGGAAATGAAGGAAACCCTGAAGTTATGAGCTTTCAAAATAGACAAAAAACCGGACCGCCGAATAGACCGGCGGCCCGGCTTTTTTCCTGATCCGTCCCCGTGGCCGCGAGGACGGTTTCACTCCGCCAAGGAGGGATTATTGAAGCGGGGTGATTGTCGGCAGAACAAAATTATCCGGCATTTTGTTCCCGAATCCATCGGTCAGCGTCTGCAGGAAGACCACCAGATCGGCCTCTTCCTGGGCGCTCAGACCGAGGTTGCCAAGCTCGATAGTATTGACATTGGCCGCAACCTCCGGCGCCGGCCATGTCCCGTTATCACGGGTGTTGTAGAAATGGACGATATCTTGCAGGGTGGCGAAATACCCGTTATGGGTGTAGGGGGCGCTCATTTCGATGTTCCGCAGACTGGAAACCTTGAATTTACCGTCCTGGGCCGGATCATTCAGGCGGCCGCCCAGACCGAGATCAATCGGGCAATTGGCCAGCAGCACATTGTCGCTCTTCGGCACACCCAGGTTGTCATAGGTGAAATCGGTGAACAGCGGCGGGGTGATGGTGCCGTCGGCATTGACCTGGGGTGCGCTCGGATGGCAGGCATTGCAGCCGCCCTTGCCTTCAAAAATGGCAAGGCCCCGAGCTTCCTGATCCTCCAGGGTGGTCATCCCGGCAAGGTAGTAATCATACTTGGAGGTGAATGAGGTCAGACGTTTCGTCTGCTCAAAGCTGCCGATGGCCTCGGCCACCTTGTCATACAGATCGAGAATCAGGGCGTTGTCCATGTAATCAATACTTTTCAGGTTCACACCGTACGCCTGCTTGAAAAATATTTGATACGCCCTTGATTTTGGGTTGTTTTTATCGGCAATGGCGGCGATGACTGCCGCTTCATCCGGCATGGCCATTTCCACGGGATTGAGGAAAGGCCCCTTGGCCTGATCTTTCACGGTATCGGCCCGGCCGTCCCAGAACTGGCCGCCGACAAGCATCTGCAAGTCGAAAACCGGACTGAAGGCAGCGTAGCCCGAGGGCGGCGCATTGCGGCAGCCGTTCAGGGTGCGGTCCGAACCCAGGGAAACCGGATAGACATCGGGCATGGCCGCATTGAGCGGATCAGCCCAGCCTGCTGACTGGTGGTGGCAGCTGGCGCAGGACTGGTTGTGATTCAACGACAGATACTTGTCAAAATAAAGCATCTGGCCCAGTTTCTCCTGGGCGGTCAACGCCATGGCTGATGAGGCGCCTGCCAGGACTACCATACCGGTCAATACTGCTGTTCCGAAAAACTTCTTTTTCATTTGTCTGCTCCTTTTGTGAGTAGTTTTGTTGATACATACTGCATAGTTGATACAAACTGTTCATGGAAATTCCTGCCTGGACCGGCGCCGGAATCTTCCCGGCATCCGGGGCGAAAATTCCCCTGTCTTTAATCCTGATGAATCCGCAAAAAGACTATTTTTCACCACTAGATCCAATACCGTTCACTTAACATGAGCGATCGTTATTTCAATATTCATGATCTGGGTCTTCATCCTTCCGCGTGGGCGGAGACGATAGTTGCTCATTTTACGTTTCACTCCGCGTGGATTCCAGCGAGATTTACGTTCGGCAACCCTGTCCGGGTCTTCATCAGCTTTCAAAGCGGCTTCATGCATGAGACCACGCACTGCAAAGTGCGCCATCATGAGACCATAAAATTCTTGCTTGACCAAGTCAGGAGTTTTGCTGCGCAACACAATTTTGGAACCACGCAAATGAGTCTTCAGTTCGCCAATGGCTGTCTCAATTTCCCACCGTTCATGGTACACCGCCGCCAATTCTCTTGCCGGAGCCGCTTCGTGATCCAGGACCGTGGTCAGCAACCGGTAAAGAGGCTCGGGATCGGGAACCCCCTCCAGCTTATATTCAATAACCCGCACAACAACCCCATTCCGCTCATGACGCTGGTCCTTCGCCGACGCATACACCCTGCTCAAATAAGATCCGTCTGCCAGCCTCTTCTCGCAGGGCAAACGAAGATTCTTTTTTACTCTCCAGAGCAGATCGGCACCGGTCGATGTGGCCTGATTCCACAACTCGAAACCGTAAAAATTTCGATCGGCGAGACAAAGCATGCCGGGGCGTAATGAAGGCAACACATCCTTGGTCAGCGTGATTTCTCCTGTGTGCACGCCCCCCATTTTCGTTCCAAACAGAACATGGGTGCCATTTTCCACCAAGGATACGAACCGTAGCTGGGGAAAGGCGCTGTTGCCCCGGCTGGCGGAGGGTCGGCCAAAAGCTTTTTCGTTTTCTTCTTCATCCGCCACATCCAATGTGCTGCCATCGAGACTGACAAGGCGCCATTTTTTGTACCAGGCTCCTTTTGTCAATTCGGTGGCGATGGGCTTGACGATTTCATCATGGAGCTGCTTTACTGGTTGCCAGCCCAGACGAGTACGTGCTTGCGAAATTCCGGATTTGCCGGTCACCTTCAGTGTCGCCTCTGGACCAAGAAGCCATTGTAAGCCCTCAGTGAGGCAACGTAAAATCTCACGGTATGACGCCCGCATATACAATGCCAGGGCAATTACATAATAAATGGTGACATGGGTCGGCAAATCCCTCTGCCGCAGGCTTGTTCTCTCGGTTTTTTGAAGCACCTCCTGGATGGTGGAAAGTGGAAAAGTTTTAGTAATTACGCCAAGACTAATGTAATCTGTGATACGAGTGCCACTTGGAAGTTCTGCTACAGTACGTGCCATATGCGGTCCTCCTGTTTGAGTTTGCTGACAGGATACCACAAATTTTATATTAAGTGAACAGTATTGATGGGTTATCGTCTCGATCAGCTCCTCTTTTGTGACGCCATTTTCCAATGCTAAGCCAAGGTGAGACTTTAATTGCGGGGGGCGGTTCATAGCGACCAATGCCGCAACGGTGATCAGACTCCGATCACGCTTCGACAGTTCCGGCCGTTCCCATACATCTGCATAAAGCACTTTGTCTGTCAGCTCAGTGAATTTTGGTGCGACGTCCCCGAACAACATCTGTGCCTTTGACTGCTCCTCGCTTTTCCCTGCCACTTTTTTGGGTTCCGATGGCAAGAAGCCATACTGCTCATCGCTTACCTTTTCCATCCATTCCGTGGACTCGCCATTGAGATGTTCGACGATGGCAATATGCGTCAGTGCGCAGTCAGGTGTCGCACCATGCCAGTGCTTTTGCTCAGGGGGAATCCAGACCAGATCTCCCTGGCGCATCACTTCGACCGGATCGCCCCAGCGTTGAACCAACCCCATGCCTTCCGTGACGATCAGGGTCTGCCCCAGAGTATGACTGTGCCAATCGGTCCTGGCGCCTGCCTCGAAGGTGACACTTGCTCCATAGACACGTGCAGGCGCTTCCCCACGAAAAGGAGCGTCGATGCGAACGCGACCAGTGAAATGATCAGCAGATCCTTGAGTTGACTGCTGCGACTCTTTTCGGGTGATACGGATCGCTTGTGCTTCTTCACGTGAAGCTGCCGACGGCGAATCCGTTTTCACTTCACTTGCCAACGCGGATATCGGAGCGAGCTGTAAAAACGAAAGTACAATTGCTATCATCTGTTTCATTTTGACCTCTTGTGATTATTGCCGGTTAGTCAGATGTTCATTCGCTTGGACTTCCCGAAACAGGCGTTAATCCAGCCCTTTCTTGGCGAGCCAGTGGGACATCAGGTCTGCTATCCGGCCATTATTCAGATCCGACATGGGGAAATGCGTGTTGCCGCGAACATCGATCTCGGGCAGATGCACGATGGTGACATCGCCGCCGTGACGATTCACCACGTCTCTCCACAATTTCGCCACCTCAAGGAATACGCGCCATTGCTCCTGCCCCGGGTTTTCCGAAGCTTGCTTGGGAATGTTATCCCCGTAATAAACGATGATAGGAATCCGGGTCAGCCGCATAAAATCGACCATGGGCACAGTAGGCGGAGTGACGGTACGTCCAGCGAGTTTTATTGACTCAGGCCCTTCGCTTTCCGGGAAAAGGAAATCCCCGCCAGGCTCAAAGGAAACAATGGCGCGGATGTTGTCATTGTTGATGGCAGTACGCCATCCAGGCCCACCGCTTTGTGAGTGGGTGACGAGAATGCCTTCACCGATCCTGTCAAAGAGTTCCAAGACGGCAGCGATATTGACGTTCGCGTCATAAGGGCCTGCATTTGGAACCATTTGCCTGAAAAACTGGTTCAGGGCCTCCGGGTCTTTTGAAAACTGAACCCCTTCATAAAATTCCGGCCAGGCGCCGAGCCGGAAAATACCAAACCACAATTGTTCGTCCGGCGTAGCAGAAATCGTCGCAGCTTCCGTGCTGCGTGCCGCGCGACCACGTCGAGGCTGGTCAAGCAAATAGACCCCGTACCTCTCGCGCAGAAATATATTCTGGAACCCTTCTCGTCCATCAGGAGTGGTTTCCCATGTTTTCGCAGACTGTCCGTGCCCATGCCAGAATACGAGAGGAAGCTTGCGGCCGTTATCCGGTATCTGATAGAAAACATAGGCATGATCACCATGCAGCGTTTGCCCTGCAGGGCTTACTCCGTTGGGGTTGTAAGCGCCTTGCTTTATGGGATCAAAATTCCCTGGTTCATTCATCACGGTTCCCCCGACGGCAAAACTCCCCTGCTTCTGGATGACCAGTGGTGCAGGCTTCCCGCTATGGCTGGTTACCGCACAGGCGGAAATGCTCACGCTGATAAATGTCAGCATGAGCGCAACGATTAACTTCCTTAACTTTGTCTTCATGGTTTTGCTCCTTACTGCAGCGTTTTTCCGAAAAACCGGGTCAATTTACCCATGGCCTGATTCACATATTGCGGTTGCCAATAGGTTTCGATGTGGGTTGCACCATCAATCAGGAATAACTCTTTATTTTTGGAGTTGTGCGCTTCTTTGAAAGCATCCAGGGTCATATACAGGGAATCGGCTTTGCTGCCTGCCATCATCAGTAGTGGTTGGTTGATTAAGTGCATATTGAGTCTGTCGCCATGGCTGCTCTTCCTGTTGAAATACTGATAATTGCTGTCAATAACAGCGATCCGATTTTCAAGCCAGACATTGTTTTTCCCCTACTTTTTGATATCGGCAACTCAGAATGCGTCCCGCATGATTGCAAGCGCCTCTTGCCGGCCGATCGAGGTCAGGATGCCCAAGTTTCCTCTTTCCACCGCCTTTTTCGCTATCCCCTCCAGGTCTTTTTCCTTGACGCCTGCCTCGCGAAGGTTCGCGGGCATCTTGATGGCTGCATAGAATGCCTGCAATTTTCCGACGCCTTTTTCTGCCGCCTTGCCATCGTCTTCCTCCCGGATATCGAAAACATTGCGGGCGAATCGGGCAAAAATCGGCAGGTGTTCGGGAGCTGTGCGCATGGTATGACGTATCCAGGCCGGGGTAAGCAGGGCCAGAGTGACGCCATGGGTCATGTCATACATGCTGTAGAGTTCATGCCCCAGGCCGTGCAGGGGGAAGGCGAACATCGGTTTGCCGAGCAGAAACTGAAATCCGGCCAGGGCCATGGAGCTGGCCCACATGATGTTGGCCCGGGCGTCATAGTCTCGCGGATCTGCCAGAATTTTCGGGGCCTCCTCCAATACAGCCTTCATGACCCCCTCGTTCATCCGGTCCTGGACCTTGGCATTCACATCTGGGGTGAAATATTGTTCCATGAGATGACAGAGGATGTCGGCAACACCTGCCATGGAGTGATATTCAGGCACCGTGTAAGTGTACTCCGGGTCCAGGATGGAGAACTTCGGATTGACGAGCGGGTGCAGAATGACTTCTTTCTTGTGATCATCACCGACAGTGATCACCGCCCCCATATCCATTTCGGAACCCGTACCCGCCATGGTCAGGATGGTGGCCAGCGGGGCAGCCACGGAAATCGGTGACAAGCCGGTTTCGTTGACAAAAAGGTCGGTAACCGGGCCGTTGTATTTAACCCCGGCGGCAATGGCCTTACAGGCATCCAGGGTGGAACCGCCCCCCACGGCCAGGATGAAATCACAGCCTTTTTCCCGATAGATGCTGATGCCTTCCTCCACACTCTCGACCCGCGGATTCGGTCTGATCCCGCTCAGCTCCACGTGGGCAAGGCCAGCCTTGGCGAACTGGTCGAGGATGACATGGTAGATGCCGTTTTTCTGGACGCTGCCGCCGCCATAGGCCAACAGCACCTTGGAGCCGCCATACGCCTTGATGGCCGCACCGAGAATAGTGATCTGCCCCTTGCCGAAGTAGGCAGTGGTTGGAATGCTGTAAATGAAATTGTCCATGGTTATTCTCCTGTATGGTTATTGAAGTGGTTTCCCGTCTCCTTATGGACAGACTATACGCAATAAGAAGCAACAGCATATAGACCAATCCTGTTGATTTTTTGCCTGATACTCCGGAAGCAACCATTATGCTTGCCAAGGCAAACCTGAACGAATATCATTCCGGTAAAGCCAACATGGAGGAAAGAATGGAAATTCAGCCGATTAATGACGGGCAGGAAGGCAGCGGCCTGGAAATCGCTCTTGAGAATCTGAGAAAAAGCATTGTCCGATGGACCGAGCATGGCGAGTTGCACACAAGCGCAATTCCGGGTTTGTCACTGTTTAAGCGGCAAGAGCCGACCGAACCGATCAGCGGCATGTACGAACCGAGCATCTGCATGGTCGCACAAGGGGCAAAGCGGGTGCATCTTGGCGAGGACACTTACGTCTATGACGCGCATCATTATCTGATCACGGCGGTGCATTTGCCCACGGTGGTGCAGATTATCGAGGCCAGCCGGGAAAAGCCCTACCTGGGGCTCAGGTTAAAATTCGATCAGCACGAACTGTCCAGCCTGATGGTGGACAGCCATCTCCCCGCTCCCCGGACGCAGCAGTCGAGGCGCGGCATGGCGACCGGCGAGGTGACCCTGCCCCTCTTGAACGTCGTCCAGCGCCTGATCGATTTATTGGCGGAAGAACAGGACATTCCCATTCTCGCCCCGGTTATCCAGCGGGAGATCCTTTACCGCTTGCTGGTGGGTGATCAGGGTGCGCGCCTGCGCCAGATCGCCTCGGCGGGAAGCCAGAGTCAGCAGATCGCCCGGGCCATTGATTGGCTGAAGGAAAATTTCAACCAGTCGCTTCGCATTGAAGAACTTGCGGCACAGGCCCGCATGAGCGCCTCGACTTTTCATCACCATTTCCGGGCAATGACCGCCTTGAGCCCCCTCCAGTATCAGAAACAGTTGCGTCTGCAGGAAGCCAGGCGTTTAATGTTGGCTGAACATGTAGATGCCGGAACCGCAGCGTTTGAGGTGGGCTATGAAAGCCCTTCCCAATTCAGTCGTGAGTACAGCCGCCTGTTCGGCTCCCCCCCAAGAAAAGATATTGAGAAACTACGCCAGGTAGTCACTCATTGACACAGATCTTATGTAAGGCAAGGTCTAATGACCGACAAGAGAATGGAAATTGAGCCTCTTCGCATGACGGATGTGGCCGGCATGAAACAGCAGCGGCACTGCATGCGGTTTCCCTGGCGCGAGGGGAATCACGGCCGGCTGCACCGTGACGGCGACGCCTTCTTCCCCTCCATGCTGCAGGCCATTGCCGGGGCGCAAAATTTTATCCTGCTCGAGATGTATCTGGTCGAATCGGGCCAGGTGACCACGCAGTTTATCGATGCCCTGCTGCAGGCGGCCCAGCGCGGTGTCCGGGTATGGTGCCTGTTCGATGCCTTCGGTTCCTGGGGGCTCTCCGGCCATGACGCCGGCCGTCTTTCCCACCCCAATCTGCAGCTCTCCTATTTCAACCCTCTGCGGCTGCGGCCGATGTTCCGCCTGGACAGACTGTTCCGCGACCATCGCAAGCTCCTGGTGCTGGACGGCGGCACCGCCTTTGTCGGCGGCACGGGCTTGAGCGACTCGTTTGCTCCGGCCGTTTTTCCGGAAAGATACTGGAGCGAAACCATGGTGGAAATGGCGGGCCCGGTGGTGACCGACTGGGTGGAGTCGTTCCGGGATGTCTGGGAGCGCAGCACCCGCGGCCCGCTGTTGCTGCCGCCTTATGCCCCGGCTGCCGCGGCCGGCGCCTTGCGCTGCCGGGTGGCGATCAGCTGCGCCATGCACAATCGGGAAATCAAACGCGCCTTTTTCATTCAAGCCCGGCGGGCAAAAAAGCTGGTGTGGCTTGCCACCCCCTATTTTATTCCTTCCGGCAAAAACAGGCGTATCCTGCGCGGCGCGGCCCGGCGCGGGGTCGATGTGCGGGTGCTGCTGCCCGGTCCTTTCCACGACCATCCGGTGATCCGCCAGATCGGCCGCCGTTTTTATCTGCGGCTGCTCCTGGCCGGCGTGCGGATTTTCGAATACCAGCCCCGGTTTTTTCACTACAAGGCGGTAGTGTGCGACGACTGGCTGTCGCTCGGGTCGTCCAACTTTGATCGCTGGAACCTGCGCTGGAATTTTGAGGCCAATCAGGAAATAGAGGATGCGGGATTCTCCGCCCAGTTGGCCGCCATGTTCGAGGCGGACTGCGCCGAGGCCCTGGAGATCAGACTGGCGGACGTGGCCAAGCCAGGCTGGCCGGGTCGGCTGCGGCTCTGGTTCTGGAGCCGGGTGGACCAGCTTGTCGCCTATCTGAGCCACAGCCGGTTCCGAAACCGGGATCTGTTTGATGATTGAGGCATTCGAAAAGGAATCTCTTTTGTCCCCAATGATCGCGGGCATGGCCCGCTCCTACAGTCACGCTTTGACCGGCTGGCCGCTTCTATGGTAGGAGCGGGCCATGCCCGCGATCAGAGATTTTCACGTGGGAAACTAGGGTAACGACTTACGAGTGGTCAGCAAAAAGGGTTTCCGGAAAATCCGCGGAACCCTGGTGCGGCAGGATGCAGAGGCGCGGCATGTCGCGCCTCTGCACGATGATCAGCCGAGATTCTCAGCGGGGGCTTCAACTGAGAAACCCTTGCAGGAACCGTCTTTCAACTTGTCTTTGATCTGGTCCTTGATGGGGTCCCTGTCGCGGATCTGGTCGGCGGCGAGGATGAGCCCGGCGGGTGCCTCAAAAGAGAAGCCTTTGCAGGAACCGTCCTTCAACTTGTCTTTGATCTGGTCCTTGATCGGATCCCTGTCGCGGATCTGGTCGGCGGCGAGGGCAGAACCGGTGAATGTGGTGATAGCAAATGCGACGGCCAAAAAAATTGTAGTGCGTTTCAACATTGGATAATTCTCCTTATTTGGTAACGAAATTTTCTTGTACATGATTGGTTTGCAACGGGATACAGCATTTTTTTTCAGTCACGGGAATTCCCACATCCTTTCTTCTGGTAAAAAAGGCTGTTTAGGTAGTAATACGTATGAAAATCAAAAAAGGTTGCAGGCAGGGGCAGAAAATATATTTCTTTCCGGCCCGGCAAAATGCAGTTATCATATTATGAGCCATGAGCCATGAGCCATGAGCCATGAGCCATGAGCCATGAGCCATGAGCCATGAGC
>JACQYM010000308.1 GCA_016208225.1 Deltaproteobacteria bacterium
CCCGGGTCAGCCCGGCCCATAAACTGCAGATCGTTCAGGTTCTCCAAAAAAGCGGGAAGGTCATCGCCATGACCGGCGACGGCATCAATGACGGACCGGCCCTGAAAAAGGCGGATATCGGCATTGCCATGGGACGGACCGGCACGGATGTGGCAAGAGAGATTGCCGATGTGGTGCTGCAGGATGACGAGCTTGAAACCATGATTATCGCGGTCAGTCAGGGCCGCACCATTTACCTGAATGTGCGCAAGGCCCTCTGTTTTCTGCTTTCCACCAATTTCAGCGAGATTCTCGTCTCCTTTACCGCCAATGCCGCCGGCCTGGGCCAGCCATTGAGCCACATGCAGCTCCTCTGGATCAACATGATCACCGACATCTTTCCCGGGCTCGCCCTGTCGCTGGAACCTCCGGAAGATGATATCCTGTTGCGGCCGCCCCGGGACCCGGAAGAGCCGATCATCAGACGACAGGACCTCAAAAAAATCGGGATCGAGGCATCGATTATCAGTCTCGGCGCCATGGGCAGCTACGGGTATGGACTGGCAAGGTATGGTATCGGCCCGCGCGCCAGTTCCCTGGCCTTTCTGAGCCTGACCTGCGGCCAACTGCTGCACGCCTTTCATTGCCGGTCGGACAAGTATGGAATTTTCGAGACCAGGGCCCTGAAACCGAACAAATATCTGAATCTCGCCCTGGGCGGTTCGTTCGCCCTGCAGCTCCTTGCCATGTTCGTGCCGGGTCTGCGATCTCTGCTGGGGATTCAGCGAATAGGACTGGCGGATGCCGCGGTAATCGGCACCGGCGCCATTGTCCCCCTGCTGGTCAATGATGTGTACAAGCGGTCAAGAAGATCAAAGGAAGCAAAGCCATGAAAAAGGACTTTATCTTCACCTCCGAGTCTGTCACCGAAGGCCATCCGGACAAGATCTGCGATCAGATCACTGATGCCATTGTGGACCGGTTTCTGCAGGTTGACCCGTATGCCTATGTGGATGCCGAATGCGCCATCTCCCAGGCCATGGTTTTTATTGCCGCGCAGTTTTCCTCGTCTGCCATCGTCGGGATCCCCCTGGTTGCCAGGGAGGTGATCAGCCAGGTCGGCTATACCACGGAAGAGTTGAACGGCAGGACCTGTACGGTGCTGACCAGCATCAAGGAATTGCCGACGGATGATACGTTGCGGGTCAACGAAACAGCCTTGTGCAATGATGAGCTGGAGCATATCCGGGTACGGCATCAGGTCAACGCCTTTGGCTATGCCTGTACCCAGACCCCGGCCTTCATGCCGTTGCCGATCTGGCTGGCCCATAAACTGGCCCGGCGCATCACCACTGTTCGTTTCACCACGGTTCCCTTTCTGGCCCCGGACGGCAAGACGCAGGTCGGGGTGCAGTATAAGAACGGCAGGCCGGCCCGGATCCACAGTCTTTCCCTGCAGATCTGCCTTGATAAATCAGCTGCGCCCCCCTCTGAAAAGCAACTGCATGAACTGGTATTGGAGCAGATTATCGAGCCCGCTTTTTTTAAAGAGCAGATTGTGCCGGATAACGAGACCAGGATTTATATCGAAACGGGAAACACCTTGGTCAGCGGCGGCCCCATGGGGCACTTCGGCCTGTCCGGCAGAAAGACCGCCATTGATACCTACGGAGAATTCGCCAGGAACAGCGGCTCGGCCTTGAGCGGCAAGTCCCCGATCCGCATCGACCGGATCGGCACGTATATGGCCCGTTACGCGGCCAAAAATGTCGTTGCGGCCGGCCTTGCCGACGAGTGTGAGCTGCAGCTCAGCTATTCGGTGGGGCTCTCAAGACCGGTCAGTATTCAGGTGGAAACCTTTGGCACGGGCAGATTGGAGGACAGTGAAATTCGCAGCCTGCTGAAAAAGAACTTTGATTTCAGGCTGGCCGCTATCATGAAGGATTTCAAGCTGCGGCACATGCCGAGTATCCTGAAAGGCGGGTTTTACCGGAAGCTGGCCGCCTATGGCCAGGTGGGCCGCATGGACATCGGCCTGCCCTGGGAAATGACCGACAAGGTGCCCATCCTGCGCGAGGCAGCCGGGAAAAAATTAAAGTGGAAAGAGTGATGCGCCATATTGTGTCGATCGTCAACCATAAGGGAGGGGTGGGGAAAACGACTTCTGCGGTCAATATTGCCGCCGCCTTGAGTGAGCTCGGCAGAAAGGTGCTGGTTATTGATCTTGATCCGCAGGGCAGTGCCAGTCTGATGCTGGGGGTGGAGGATGACGGGCAGGAGCTGTTACTCGCCCTGCAACGGACCCAGGGGCTGCCGGTCTCCCGGTGGAAACCAATTATCTGGCCTTTGCCGGCATGAAGCAGATGATGAAAACCATAGAATCCATGCAATCGGTGAACAGGGACCTCGCCCTGCGCGCCGTCATTCCTTGCCGGGTCCACCGCAGAAGGAAAATTCACCAGGAATTCCTGACAAGTCTCAATCAGTTGTTTCCCGGCAAGGTGACGCCGGACGTCGGGGAGAATGTGGCGCTGGCAGAAGCTCCCGGCCGCGGGCAGCCGGTGATGACCTATGCCCCCGGATCGAACGGTGCCAGGGATTACCGGCAGGTGACCAGATGGCTGGCAGAAGGTTAAGGCCGGCTTCCTCCTGATGCCGTAACTGCTTTTCCCGCCGCCGCTCGATATGCGGACGCTTAAGCCGAGATCGCCGCCTGCAGAGCGGTAATGAGTTCTTCTTTGCTCATGGTTGACCGGCCGTCAATCTTCAATTCTTTCGCCTTGGCATACAATGCGGCTTTCGACCATTTTGCCGAAGGTTCACTTTCTTTCGCGGCTGGTTTGCGCGGTTTTTTCAGTTTGGCCAACGGAACGGGTTCGGACGAAGGGGGTTCAGCCTGAAGGGACTCGATCAGCGCGGGTACAGCAATCACCTCCGCGGCCGATACACTCTCCACGGTTTCACCAACTGCGGCAGCAGTCGCCTGTTCGGCAATTTCAATTTCCTCTTCAGCCTGCTCCCCGGAGGGCTCCCCATGTTCAGCGCGTTTCAGCCGGCAGAGCAGGGAGTTATATCCTCGTCCCACTTCTTTAGCCAGCGGTTTGGCCACGCTGGTAAGCAACGGGGCAGCGACACACAGTCCAACGTAAATACCAAGGCCCCAGAGGGTAAATTTTGCCGATCCCTTAAGAAGATTGCCAGTGTCCAATAGTGCCATATTCCCCTCCCGTCGGTTGAGATCAAAATGATGCACGTCATTCCGCCTTGCTGATTCATCATTATCGTGAGAGCCGGCAAAAGACAAGAATTAATCAAGAATTAATCAAAACCTAACCAAAATTTAATTTTTCCCCTCTAAATTAGATTTCAACTTTTTCTGAGCTGGCACAACGTATTGAACTCGTGAATTATATTACAATATTTCCGGTCGTCATTCCGGCATGTTTTTAGCCGGAATCCAGTATCCTGGCGTTTGCTGGATGCCGGATCAAGTCCGGCATGACGGATTGTATACTGCTTATATCATGCAACGCATTGTAAAATCGCATAATTAAACAACTCAGAAAGTTGAGTTAAATTATTTTGACAACTGTTTTAGCGGCATGGAAACGCCTGGTGAAGGAAAACATCCTTTTGCTATCCACAGCGACAGAAGCGGTATTTTAACTCAAGGGTGCCTAAGGTCTTTTGTAGA
This sequence comes from Deltaproteobacteria bacterium, assembly GCA_016208225.1. Lineage (GTDB taxonomy): Bacteria > Desulfobacterota > Desulfobulbia > Desulfobulbales > SURF-16 > SURF-16. The sequence goes on from JACQYM010000308.1 coordinate 3,674, forward strand.
ATTCGATGCCCCCCTTTTTTGATTATATCTGGCTTGAATTCCTGATATGCCTTGCGCTGATCGGTTTCGCCGGGGTCAAGCTCGCGTTCTACGGGGACGTGATCGCCGACAAAACCGGGCTGGGCGGCACCTGGATAGGGGTGATCATGCTCGCCACCGTCACCTCGCTTCCCGAACTGGTGACCAGTGTGGTAGCGGTAACCGCGGTCGATTTCCCGGATATCGCGGTGGGCGATGTGCTGGGCGCCTGTGTGATCAATCTGGTGATTCTGGTGCTGCTTGACTTTCTGCACCGGGGGAAAACGGTTTACCAGGAATCCGGCGAGGGGCATGTCCTTTCCGCCGGTTTCGGCATTCTGCTGGTCGGGTTCGTCGGCTTCAATATCCTGCTGTCGCACAACGGGCAGCAGCCGCGGCTCTGGCATATCGGTCTCTACACCCCTATCATCATCGTCATGTATGCCGTCGCGGTCCGTACCGTTTTCCGTTACGAGCAGAGGGATGTCGCGGCTTACACCGATTTTGCGCCCGACCAGTGCCCCCACCTGAGCCTGAGACAATCCGTCCTGCGCTACTGCCTGGCCGCCCTGCTGGTGGTCATCGCCAGCGTCTGGCTCCCCTTTATCGGCAACCGCATCGCCGTCGCCATGGACTGGCAGCACAGTTTTGTCGGCACGGTCTTCATTGCCAGCGCCACCACCATTCCGGAAGTGGTGGTCTCGGTTGCCGCCTTGCGCATCGGCGCCCTCAATATGGCCGTCGCCAACCTGCTCGGCAGCAACATGTTCAACATGTTCATCCTGGCGATCGACGACCTGTGCTACACCCGTGGGCCGCTGCTGGCCAATGCCGCCAAGGCCCACAGCGTCTCAACCTTTTCGATCATGATCATGACCGGTATCGCCATCATCGGCCTGTTTTACAAACCCAGCGGACGGGTGTTGCGGACCGTGGGCTGGACCAGTATTTTTCTTTTTTCCTTTTATCTGCTCAATACCTACGTTGTTTATCTGTTCAGCCGCTGATCCCCGGAAAACAAACCTTTCAACTGAAAATTAACCACGGAGCGCACAGAGTCCACAGAGATAACTGATTGCAATAAAAAGTATTTCTCTGTGTTCTCCGTGTGCTCTGTGGTTAAAAAAAGGACTTGTTGCGAAGCCGTAACTTTGTCAATGACCTGTTAATTAACCGATCAAAGCAGAGCCATTCGCCAATTTTTTTCTCCGGAAAGCAGCCATGCCCATCATTCCTGAGCCGAGCAGCCACACGGCTCCGGGCAGCGGCACGGCGCTCATGGCTGAAGCCCGTACTTTTACCCCGGCCCCGAAATGCAGGTATTCGTCATTTGTTGCATCATAGCTGAAGGATATTGTGCCTGATGTCGGATCGAACAGATCATCGGTATACTCGACGAGAGGTGATGCCTGATCCTTGATGACAAACCCGACAGGAATATTATCCCATTCCTGATTGGCGGCATCGTATCTGGTCAAGGTTGTGAAGGCAAACGCATCTGCCCACCCATAACCGTCGGCAGCATCAATGGTGATGCCGTCCAGTTGATAATTGATGGAAAAAATGAGCTTGCCGGTCCCGGTTACATGGTAATACTGGTCCCGTTGCGCCGTTGCAATTGCGGAACATTCTTCATAATTGACAGCGGAGAGACTTGCCTGGGCAATGATATTTCCCTGGCCGGCAATCGTATCTGTTTTGGCAAGGGCATAGGCGGAAGGCAACATGCTTGATTCCGCGTTGGTGCCGACAATGCCGGTTCGAAAGTCATCGGCGGTATATGTATTGGCAGGGATGGTCCAATTAGCAAAGCCACCCGATCTCGACCAGCTGCTTGACCATGTCGTGGGATTGTAAACCGTGGCCGAGGAACCGGTCCCCGCTATTGTGAGACTTGACCATTGCATACGGGCTGCCGAGGTTACCGATGCGGCGTGGGTTGTGCCTTCCGTTATCACTGCTGACAGAAAGGCGGTAAGGGCCATTGAATACATTTTTTTCCATTTTCCATTTTTCATTTTTCTTTCTCCGGTAAGTGAATGGTAAACATCTGAAATACCACAAGTGAGATATTCCCACGCGGGCTCTATCTGTTTCTTGCGGGACAATTAATGAACAAGCTCACCTCACCCTGTTGCGGGCCGGTTCAGCGCTGAATCGGTGGTCGTAACGGCTGCTCCGGACCAGCGGGGGTAAGGGGCGAAGCAGTTAGTACCGGTGGTTCGAAATTCGAAACATCAGGTTCGGGTCGTGTCGGCTGCTCAGGACCCCCGGGTGTCTGCGGAGAACCAGGGATAACCGGAGGGTCGAAATTCGGAATAACATCTCCCGGTCGTGTTGGCTGTCCCGGACCGTCAGGGGTCTGCGGTGTATCAATAATGGGTACAACAATGGGCTCAGCCGGCGGTACAATCTCCTCCGCCTCTGCCTGGACGATAATGGGATCGTTATGATGTTCCGGTTGTTGGGCCTGAACGGGCACGGTAAATGTTACCAGGGGAGCTGGTTCCGGACCGGCGGCAGGAGGAGCCATGTTCTCCCAGTGGCCCCATTTTCTTACCGAATCCTGGGCAGCCATGACAGGCACACCGGTCAGGGTAAATGCAACAAGAGCGATCGCGGCGATGAGTTTTCTTCGATTTTTCATTTCCTTGTTCCTCAAAATTATTTAGTAATCACTGCGTTATCAACTAGTTATCAATTGAACGGGCAACAACTGCGACACCGGCATTATTGATGAAATCGTAAAGCTGAAAATTATCCACAGCAGGCAGTGGACCGTCAGGTGCAACTTTTTGTAATTATAAGGAAAGTCTCGTGTCGTAGGAGCGGGCCTTGCCCGCGATTGAGATATCCGCAATGCTGGAGTTCGCGGGCATGGCCCGCTCCTACGTCCCGGCCGACACAAAAAAACAATAAAGAGACTTTCATATAAAAAACATGCCGGCATGACGACATAGATAAACGGTGCTTTTATAATTATTCAACTTTCTGAGTTGGCATAACTGATTGAAATCGTAAATTATATTGCAATATTTTCGGCCGTCATTCCGGCATGTTTTAAGCCGGAATCCAGTATCTGGGAGTTTCTGGATGCCGGATCAAGTCCGGCATGACGCACCGTCCGTTGTTTGTTGCATGTAACTCACTGTAAACTCGTACAATTCAACAATTCAGAAAGTTGAAATAATTTCTAAGTCCCAAAGTATTTTTTCTGTGCTCTCTATTGTGAAAAAGAGCCTCTTAAGAGTTCATCACCCTTAAAAACGTCGATTCAGGGTCAGCATGTACTGGTTGCGGTCATAGTCATAAATCGGCACGTTTGAATCATATTCGGTACGGGTATAGAGGGCGGTGACAAACCAGTCGGTCATCATGCCCATATCTTTCAGGGTATGGGTGGCTCCCAGGGAATAACGCCATTCGTCATCGTCGCGGGCCTCGGCAAAAAGAGGTTCTATCCCTTCGTACTCATAGTCGCGATAGCGGACATAGGTGAAGATGCTGCTGTTTTCCAGCACATTCCAGGTGCCGCCGAGAAAGTAATCATATCCGTCATTGGTTTTA
>JACQYM010000309.1 GCA_016208225.1 Deltaproteobacteria bacterium
CCGGCATCCAGGAGTCTGATGGTGGCCGCGTCCACCTCGAGAAGTTCGGGCAGGCGGCGCACCACCAGGTCCATGACCTGCTGCGGGTCAAGCACCATGCTGATAAGCCTGGCGACCTTCTGGAAGATCTCCAGATATCCTCTTTCCTTCTGCTGGTCAGAGACTGCTGTCATGGTATGGCCCGACCCTGATGATGATTGCCATTTCCCGAGCGGGTGCTGGAAATGGAAAGTCCCCGGAAAATCCATTGCCGTTAAAAATCGATCTCATTTATGGTGACAAACTTCAGGGCATGCGTCGTACACTTGGTGACGCAGGCCGGCTTGAGGCCTTGATCGACCCGGTCCATGCAGAAATCGCATTTCACCGCCTTGTTGGTTTCCGGGTTATGCTGCGGGATCTGCCAGGGGCAGGCCCCCTGACAGGCCATGCAGCCGATGCATTTGTCAAAATCCACATAGACGATGCCGTCGGCGCGTTTGGTCATGGCGGAAGTGGGGCAGACCGGCACGCAGAACGGATCATCGCAGTGATAGCAGGCCTTGAAGGAAAATTCGGTCTTGGGCACCCCCCTGATTGATTTGAGCGGCTTGTGGTCAATCTCGCAGAGGATGGGTCCCACCGGCAGCCCTTTGTTGGTTTTGCAATGGACTTCGCAGCCGTGGCAGCCAATGCACCTTTTGGTATTCAGATGGATCATGTATTTGTTCATAATTCAACCCTCCTCTTCGGGGTTCTGACGCTCCGGCGCACAAAAACGAAGGCCTCGCAGAGGTTGATGGCCCCGCCGGCCTCATCCCAGTCATCAAGTTTGCCCACCATCAGCTTCTGGTCGCTGAGGCCGGCATGGTAGGCCCTGGTCTGCAGCGGAATCTGGCGGCCAAAGCCGTGCACGGTGTAGACCGCCTCGGGATGGATGAATTCGGTGACATTGGCATGGACGGTGCCGGTGTAGCTGCTGTCCTCGGAGATGACGTCCACCAGATCGCCATGGTTGATGCCCAGCTTGTTGGCCGCCCGGGTATTGATCCACAGCGTATTGGCCGGCATCAGTTCGGCAAGCAGCGGATTGTTGATGGTGTGGCCGTGGGTATGGACGGCGGAACGGCCGTAGACCAGACGGAACATGCCCTTGGGGGGCTTGATCGGCGACTGGTACGGTTTCAGCGAAGGCAGGCCGGCATCCGTCAGTTTCTTGCTGATGATTTCAATCTTGCCGGATGGCGTTTTAAACTGTTTGTCCAGCTTGTCGCGATCATACATGATCGGTTTGTCGGTCAGGGAAACAAAACCTTTCTCGTCAAAATCCTTGATGGTGTACCCGGTTGGTTCGAGCTGCCAGGCCCACAGTTCCTCAATGGAGTTGTAGGGAAAATGGGCGCCGATATCCAGCCGGTCGGCAAGCTGCTTGAAAATCTCCCAGGACGGTTTGGTGTCGAATTTTGGTTCAACGGCCTTGCGGCGCACCGCCAGTCTTGGTTTCAGCCCCTTCTGCTGACAGATGGGGTTGTCCCGTTCAAGATAGGTGGATTCCGGCAGGATGACATCCGCATACCAGCCGAATTCGCTGTAATGGGTGTCAATGGAGACCAGCAGGTCGCACTTGTCCATGGCCCTTTTCTGGCGCTGGGGATCGGGCATGGCGCAGAAGGGATCATGGCGCATGGCAATCCACGCCTTGATTGGGTAAGGGTCTTCGCTCAGCATGGTATTGAAAAAGAGATGCGCCAGTCCGGGACCTTTATCAAAATGCTTGTATTTCCAGCCGACCCCATCGCCCCGCTTGATGTCGGGCTTCGGGCAGTCGAGGCTGCGGATACCTTTGACCCCGCAGTCACCGGCGCCCTTGGGAATGACGAGACCGCCCTGCATCTCGATATTGCCCATCAGGACATTGAGAATGTGCAGGGCGCGGCTGGCATAAAAGGAATCCTTATAGCGCGACAGGTTCCAGCCTGGATGAAAGATGACCTTGGGCCGGTCGGCCGCCACCTCTTCGATAAAGTCCTTGATGGCGCTTTCCTTGATGCCGCATTCCTTGGCCGCCCATTCCGGTGAATAGGGACCGATAAAGGAGCAGAGTTCCTCAAAACCGCTGACATAGCGCTGGATAAAGTCGGCATCATAGAGCCCTTTTTTGATGATCTCGTGGATCATGGCGAGCGCCAGGGCGTAATCCGTGCCGGGCCGCACCTGGAAAAAACGGGTGGCCTTCAGACCGGTCATGGTCTGACGGACGTCCACATAGGTAAGCTTGCCGCCGCGGTCCAGCATGTCCATGGTCTGCAGGTTTTCGGCAATGCGCAGAGAGGCGAACATATTGCGGCCGAAGAGAACCAGATGATTGGCGTTCTTGATATCGTAAATGAAATCCTTCCGGCCCACGCCGTTAATGGAAAGGCTGGCATGATGCGGGTTGCGGCCGCAGGTATTGTCGTGGTTCGTGTAGTTGGGCGAGCCGAAGGCATGGATAAAGGTCTTGTACATATTCTGCCAGGGGCCGCCCCGGGAGGAGAGAACCACTGATTCCGGACCATATTCCTGCTTGATGTTTTTGAGTTTGTCCGCGATGTAATCATAGGCCGTGGTCCAGCTTACCTTCTGCCAGCGGCCGGCGCCGCGCCCGCCTTCCCGGATGAGGGGCTGCTGCGGCCGTTCCGCATCATCGAGCAGCGCCACGCCTGCCGAACCTTTCGCGCACAGCGCACAGTCCAGCAGGTGCGGATTGCCCTCAATCCATGTCACGCGGTTGTTTTCAGTCTCCACTCGAATAGGACAGCGCACCGTGCACATGCCGCACATGGAGTAAACTGATTTTTTCATGTCACCCTCCCTTGTCTTGTTTGTAAGCTGTTGTAGCAAAATCCTGTTGTCATCCGGATGATCAACGCGGCATAAAGACCCGAAATGCCGCGTTTCTAGCCCTGGAGAACCTTGCTGACCTTTTCTTCAAGCTCATCCTTGTCGATGGGTTTGATGCAGTACTCGTTAGCGCCGAGACTCATGGCCTCCCGGGCGGTTTCCAGCGTCGGGTACCCGGTGAGCATGATGGTCCGCAGGGCCGGCCGAATTTTTTTCATCTGTTCCAGAACCTCGATGCCGCTCATTTTTTTGAGTTTTATGTCCAGGATGGCCAGATCGACTTTATTGGTTCGGGCAAAGCTGATAGCCTCTTCCTCTTCGGTGAAGGTGTGGACGTTATGCCCCTTTTTCGTCAGAATCTTTTTGATCATGATTCAGGCGTCGTACACGTCGTCCAATGCGATAATCTCTGCCATAGTGTTCTATTGCTCCTCATTGATGGCATTTTTTTCCACGGCAACCGGCAGCCGTACATAAAATGCCGTTCCTTGCATTTTTCGCCCTGTTTCAGCTTCCGGCACCGGGCTCTCCACGGCGATGCTGCCGTCATGGTCCCGGATGATCCCATAGGTAACCGACAGGCCGAGCCCCGTCCCTTTGCCGACCTCCTTGGTGGTAAAAAACGGGTCGAATATCTTTGGTTTGATGTCATCGGCAATGCCGGTGCCGGTATCCCGGACCGAGGCGATCACCTCATTCGCGGCCGGATCATGGCTGGTGGTAACGATGATTTCACCGCCATCCGCCATGGCATGCTGGGCATTATTGAACAGATTGATAAATACCTGGCGCAGTTTTTCCGCATCGCCGATCACCCTGGGCAAAGCCGGGGTAAAGCGCCGGCTGACCTGGATATGGCTGATATTGAGATAATGCTCGGTCACGGCCAGGACATCTTCGATGATTTCGTTCAGGTCGATCTCGATTTTCGCACTCCCGGACTGGCGGGAGAATTTCAGCAGATCAGCAACAATTTTGCGGCAGACCTTGGTTTGCCGTTCGATCACCTGCAGATTGCCGTACACTTCACCGGTTTTATCGAAATCATCCATCATCAGCTGGGTATAGCCGAGGATGATTCCCAGCGGCGTATTGATCTCATGGGCCACCCCGGCCGCCACCTGGCCCACGGACGCCATCTTTTCCTGTTTAATCAGCTGGTCCGTCATATTGCGCAGGCGGGTCATGTCCTTGGCGATGCCTTCGCAACCGGTCATGAAGCCGTTTTTATCAAATATGGCATTGGCGGAGAGCAGAATGTGGCGGGCCGACCCGTCACTGCTTTCAAGTTCCATTTCAAAGTCACTGACAAAACCGTTTTCACTGATGGCGGCGAGATACTGGTCAAGTGCCCTGTCATCTTTAAAAAAAGAGAGCAGATTGAATTGCTCGGGCGGGGAATCGAATCCCAGCATGCGCAATCCGCTCTGGTTGATATCGGTAATTTTGCCGCCGATATCGCAGAAGTAGACCATGTCTTTGGAGTTTTCAAAAAAGTGGCGGAATTTTTTCTCTGATTTGGAAAGGGCGAGGGTCCGTTCCTCAACCATATCCTCAAGGTAGGTATTGACCTTTTGCAGTTCATCGGCGGTTTCCGCCAGTTTCCGGTTGGCTTCCGCCAGTTTTTCCGCCTCTGAGCGGATCGCTTTATACGCCGCCAGACCCGAGTGATAATAGATGGTGGCCGAGGCCACCGAGATCATGAGCAGGGTATTGAAGCCCCCTGACCAGGGCGAGAGCCGGTGCCAGAGGGCTTCCTGTTCCTCCAGAACCAGGATGATTCTGAGGATGTGGCCCACGCCGCGGGAAATGGAAAAGGCGGCCATGGCAAAACAGAAATAGAAGAGAAAGCCCCAGATGAAGTTTTTCGGCTGCAGTTTCACCAGAAAATAGGAGTAGCGCAGGGCCATGAAGGACAGAAAAATGACCAGCCCTGAGCCGGTAAAGTCGACGACAATGGTGGGTAAAAGCGGGAGGCCGGTCATTTCCCTATCTCCGCTCTGGCTTCCAGGTAAAAAGTCCGCAGGCTGATAAAGAGGGCCAGCAGGGCAGGGACGTTGAGGAAGTGATCCATTTTGGCGATAAAATAAATGATCTTGAAGAAAGTGATCGGCGGGGCGAGCTGTTCGCGCCAGGTGCCGATATCGATGAAATCCTCGGGGGCAAGGAGCACGGAAAGTTCATGGCCGGTTAAGGCCATCAGGTTCCAGAAAAAGAGCAGGAAACAGAAGATGCGCAGATAGCGCCAGCCTTTGCTCGGCAGGGCAGTGGTCCGCCGGGTGTGCCAGTAAAGATACGCCAGCGCCCCCATGAACAGGAAATGGGCCATCTGGTGCACATACAGCCCTTCGGGTTCACCATGGGATTGGAGCGCCCAGGCGTTGACCGCCGGCAGCAGCAGGATGATTGTCAGCAGAATCGTCAGGGTGTGAAAAGGGCTTCGCATGTTCTTCCTCAGTTGTTTGGCTGAGGGTAAAAGCATTTTTCATGCCCGCATGGCCAGCCGCTGGTTACAATATTTTTTTATCCATGAATTCAGCAAGTTAATGAAACATAAACTCCATTGGGGATTGCTGCGCACGCGACATTGGGGTCATGAACCCAAAAGCGCAACATCAACGTTGCGGGGTGCAGGGGGTACAATCCGCCGGGAGGCAATGGGAATCGTACTTTTCATGATATGCGCCTGGGCAGGCGACAGCGCAACTTTTATGATGCAGTCGTAGATTTTCGCATGCCGGGATGGAGGATGAAATCGTAAAAAGTCGGTTTTTCACCCCGGAGCAAACGGAGATTGCCGCTCCTCCTGCAAAACCAGGCCCCGCCGATGGCTCCCGGATCGGTGCCGAAAAGAGCCCGGCGATTATTGAAAAATTGTTGAAATTACATGATAAACGCCACGGTTCATCCTCGCCGGGGCGGGCCAGGTATGACGGAAACCGCCTTCGTCAGCACTGTACGCTCTCTGGTGGATGGAGAATCAGGAATGGTTCAACGGACGGCTCTGGGAGGGGGGAAAGCCGCCACATTTTTGTTGCACAGGGGATGGACGGCGAAAAGATTGGCGGTTCAGCTTTGCCAGGCATGACTTCATTCATCGCAGCAGAGATCCTGCCAGCCGCCGGCCAGATCCTGGCCGCAGAGGCCGAGTTCCCGGGCAAACTGCTGCAGGGTATGCCGGCCGCAGTTGATGCAGGAGGCCTCTTTGTCCTGGGTCACGGAGCGGATTTCCGCCTGCAGGAAAGCAATCAGCGCCAGGGAAACCGCGCGCCGCACATGGCTGATATCAAGATGTTCCGCCTCGGCAAAAAGCTTCATCCGCTGCCAGTTGATGGCGCTTCTTTTCAGGCCGCGATAGATGCTTTTCTTCCTGTTCTCCGGTTGCAGGTCCCGGAGGATGATGGTCTGATAGCGGGTGAGCACCGCTTTTTTCAGGGGAATCAGCTCCTCCTGCCGCAGTTTGAGTCCCGGTCCCTCCGGATCAGTGCAGAGAAAATAGAGGGAGCTGTGCATCGCCACTTCCGGCATCTCCCCCGACTCTTCAATAAAGAGGACCTCATCCTCCAGATACATTTCCTTGCTGCTCATCACCACAAGCCATGATTTTTTTTCGCTCGCCATCAACCGGCCCACCCTTTTCCAGCCGGCAGGTCGGGGATCATATCGTTTTCGTATGGGCTGTATATCATCTCACCGCTTTTCCGGCCAGGGCTTATTTCGCCTGCCTGACATTTTTCCCGCCGCTGAAGAGCCGGTCATTTTTTATTAAAGACTCTGGCTGCTTATACCGATGTTTATATAGCAACAGGATAAGAATGGGTTTTGGGCTGTTGGGTCCCGGTCTCGCGGGTGGGGATGCGGTGCGCTCCCGGCCAAACGATGTTTCTGCCGTAATAAAACGAAATTATAGACAAATACCAATCGCAATGCCGTGAACGGCATACAGGGCCGTGACCAGACGGGGAAGGATGCCATGGTTAGTTCACAACGGTCCCGAAGGACAAAACCGATGCCTCAACTCAGATTACTGCTGCTGTTTTCCGCCTTTTTCCTGCCTGTTCTTCCCGGCCACGTCTCGGCCTTTCAGGGCCTTGAGGCGGGCATGGCGCCGGCCTACCTTGAGCCGCAAAGATTTCGCCAGGGCATGGACAGCCGGCACGGCGAGGCTGATGAACTGCGTCTCAAGATTCACTCCCTTGCCGAAGAGCTGTTCATGACGATCGGCGACCCAGATCCGGAAAGCGGTGTCCTGGCTGACGGGCTGCTGGTCTGCACCTTTGTCGATCTCAACAACCTGTACCGGGCATCATCCTTCGGCCGCTATGTGGCCGAGCAGCTGATGAATGAATTTCAGCGCTATTCCTTTCCGGTTCTTGATATGCGCAAAAGCCAGAGCGTCATGGTGCAGGAAAAGAGGGGCGAGTTCGGTCTGTCCAGGGACCCGAACGAGATCCCGAGCGCCCACAGCGCCGGCGCCATGCTCACCGGCACCTACCTGGTGGGAGAAAAGGATATCATGGTGAACGCCCGGATTCTCGATAATGCGCACGGCACGCTCCTGTCCAGCGCCACCGTGGTTTTTCCGCGCAACTCCCTGGGCGAGCTGCTGCTGAAAGATGCGGCCACGGCCAAGAAGCCATCGACAGGCGTGATGTATATGAAAAAACTTGAAATGTGACAGGAGAAATTATGTGCTCGAAGCGACACGGGGGAATTGAGATGAGGCCATTCATGCACAAAGCAGCGGTCTGTGCCGTGCTGCCGGCGCTGTTCGCTTTCCTTACCGCCTGCAGCATGGTGGCCAGGGAGGAAACCGCGGCACCCGTCCAGACCTTTGCGGCGGAACAACCGGCGGCGTCTGTGCCAAGCGCTTACCTCAAAGTCGAGGCGGAGCCCCAGCCCGAGCCGGGAACCGGGCCGGCGGCAGCCGGCCCAGCGCAACCCCGCCACAGGATCTATCAATACATGCCGGACAGTTCGCCTTCCCAGGCCACCGAAGGTCAGCTCTCCGACATTTCCAGGGATGTGGCCGGCAAGGTTTTTTACGAACTGAAAGAGGACGGGGAAAAAAATTATTCCGCCCGGGTTGCGGTTGTCGCCGCTGTGCCCCTGTCTGATTTGAAACGCGAAACGGAGTTCGGCCGGGTGATGGCAGAATATCTGCTGACCGATCTGGCCGACCGCGGGCTGAAGGTAACCGAACTGCGGCTGGGCAAGGAGATCAATATCATCGCCCAGAACGGTGAATTTATTCTGTCCCGTAATATCGGGGAGCTTGCCAACACGGCACCGGTCCTTGATTATGTTGTGGTGTCAACCTTCAGCAATACCCGGAAAACGCTGATCATCCAGGGCAGGCTGGTCAGTCTGCAGGACGGCATGGTGGTATCCTCGTGGCGGCATACCATGCCTCTGACCCGCGACCTGCTAAGTTTTTTTCACTCCGGCGAGCAGCCGTTAACCATTGCGGTCAAAGGAATGAACAATTGATGGCGTCCCCCCTAACCTCCGCACCTCAGGAGCAGCACCATGATAAAATTTCCTAAAATTCCATCAGCCGCGGGCACCCTGGTTCTGTGCCTTTCTTTCCTGGCCGGCATCCTCGTCTCGCCGGCATCCTCCCAGGAGCCCGGCATGGAGCAGGTGGCGAAAAACGATGATGGCGGACGGGTCAGTTACCACCGCTATTCGAACCTGTCCGACCTCGTCACCCTGATCTGCGATGATGCCGGCACCGTATTTCGCGGTTTTTACGGCCCGGCCGCCGTTGAGGTGACCCCTTTTGCCGTGGTCAGCGATTACCGGGTCCGTAAAATGACCATGCTCGGCATCACCCTGGCCGACCAGATGGCGGCCATGATCAACAGCGGACCGGCGGCACCCTTTGCCGCCGGCCAACAGTACCCCCAGACCATGGAGGGGGTCATTGAAGAGGTGGATGGTTTCCTGCGGGTGCATATCAGCGGCAGCAATATCCTCGGTGAGCGCCGGGCCCATGTGGTGAACGTGGAAATGTCGGAACCGATCTACAGGTTTTTGCATTCGTATGTGGAAAGTTACAAAAATAACTGACAAAGGGCCGGAACATGGCAGACGAAAAGCAGATAGCCTCGGATCTCGATGACTGGCTTGATGATCTGAATGATTCGGACGAACTGTCAGGCGAACTGGATCAGGAAAACATTGATGCCCTGCTGGGCGGCGGTCCCGGATTCGGGGATGCGTCGGCAAAACCGGATCAGGCGGGGGAAGATGAAAGCGGCCCGGCTGAACTGGACCAGGACAATATCGATGCCCTGCTGAGCGGCGGCCTGAATCTTGACGACGCCGAGCCGGATCCGGCAAAAACCGCGGACAGCGTCGATGACGCAGCGGGGCTTGATCAGGACAATATCGACGCCCTGCTGCGCGGCAGCCTCGATCTTGACGACGCAGCATCCGAACCCGAGCAAATTACAGCGGGCGGGGATGACACAGGGGAACTGGATCAGGACAACATCGATGCCCTGCTGCGCGGCAGCCTCGACCTTGACGACGCCGGGCCCGAAGCCGGGGAAGAATCGGCGGACGACGGCGGCGGCGATCTTGATCAGGCCAATATCGACGCCCTGCTTGGAGGTTCCGGTGCAGCTAAGGGCACAGCCGCGGCAGAGGCTGATGAGGGAAACAGCGATGCGAATGCCGAGCAGAACGACATTGATCTTCTGTTAGGGGGCGAAAGCGAGGATGCGGCTCTGCAAATGTCGGCTCCTGAGGATGCCGAGCTTGATCAGGACAATATCGATGCCCTGCTGCGCGGCGCCGACGACAAGAGTGGAACTGCTTTGCCGCCGGATCTCTTTCCGGGTGCAAATGCCGGCAATCAGGCAGCACCCGGTGAAGAGCTTGATGTGGATCAGGATGAAATTGATCAGCTTTTTTCCGGGCTTGATGACGAGATTGATGAACCGTTCGCGTATGAGGCGATGGAGGCTGAGGGCCTTCCGGGCAGCAAAGATGATTTCCTGAAAGTTGACGACATGGCCCCGGCGGCGAACAGGATATCCTCCGGCGATGCAACCATTGCCGCGGCGGCTGATGCCATGTCCGAGACCGCCGGCCATGAGCCGGGGAAAAATATTCTCCCCTTTGTGTCCGGAGCAGTCATGAAAATTTC
>JACQYM010000301.1 GCA_016208225.1 Deltaproteobacteria bacterium
ATGACAGGCAACGATATTCGGCAGAAATTTTTATCCTACTTTAAAGACAAGAGCCACACCCTGGTGGAAAGTTCCGCCCTGGTGCCCCATGACGATCCCACCCTGCTGTTCACCAATGCCGGCATGGTACAGTTCAAGCGGCTGTTCACCGGCGAGGAGAAGAGGGGATACACCCGGGCCGCGACCTGTCAGCGCTGCGTGCGGGCCGGCGGCAAACACAACGACCTGGACAATGTCGGCTATACGGCCCGGCATCACACCTTTTTCGAGATGCTGGGCAACTTCTCCTTTGGCGACTATTTCAAGGAGGATGCCATCCGCTATGCCTGGGATTTTCTCACCAGGGTCATCGGCCTGGCGCCGGACCGGCTGTGGGTCTCCGTTTTCACCGAGGATGACGAGGCGTACCGGTTATGGGAAAAGATCGAGGATCTGCCCCCTGGCCGCATTGTCCGCCTGGGAGCCAAGGACAACTTCTGGGCCATGGGCGACACCGGACCGTGCGGCCCCTGCTCTGAAATCCATATCGATCAGGGGCCGGAGGTCGGCTGCGGCCGCCCCGAGTGCGCCGTGGGCTGTGACTGTGACCGCTTCCTCGAGGTGTGGAACCTGGTGTTCATGCAGTTTGAGCGCAGTGCGGACGGTTCCATGACGCCGCTGCCCAAGCCGAGCATCGACACCGGCATGGGGCTGGAGCGCATCGCCGCCGTCGTGCAGGGTGTGCACAGCAATTATGAATCCGACCTGTTCACCGGCATCATCAACACCATCGCCGGGGTGGCCGGCAAACGCTACGGCGACGATGGGCGGTCCGATACGGCCATGCGGGTCATCGCCGACCACTGCCGCGCCACCGCCTTTCTGGTGGCGGACGGCGTGCTGCCCTCCAATGAAGGCCGGGGCTATGTGCTGCGGCGCATCATGCGGCGCGCCATCCGCTTCGGCCGCACCCTGGGCCTCACCCGTCCCTTTTTAAGCACCGTCACCGGGCAGGTGGTGGCGGAAATGGCCGGCGTCTATCCGCACCTGCGCGATGCGGGCGGACTCCTGGCCCAGGTGGTGACCAACGAGGAAGAACGCTTCCTTGAGACCCTGGACAATGGCCTGGAGATGCTGGGCAAGGAGATGCACCGGCTCAAGAAACAGCAGACGAAAATCGTGGACGGCGATTTTATTTTCAAACTCTACGACACCTTCGGCTTCCCGGTGGATATTGTCCGGGATGTGGCCATCGAAGAGGGATACACGATTGACGAGGCCGGCTACCATGCCGCCATGGAGGCCCAGAAGGCCCAGTCCCGCAAATCCTGGAAGGGAGGGGGGCTTACGGAAATCGGCCCCGGCCTGCGCGAGCTTGCCGCCCGGGGCGTGAAAACAAAATTTGTCGGCTACAACAGCCAGCGCCACCGGGCAGAACTTGCCGCCATCATCAATGACCAGGGAGAGAGCGCGGACCGCGCCGCCAAGGGGGAAAAGGTGCTGCTGGTGTTCGCGGAAACCCCTTTTTACGCCGAGTCGGGCGGCCAGATCGGCGATCAGGGGGAAATCCGCACCGCAGCGGGCCGGGCCAGGGTGGTCAACACCCTGCAGGCCGGTGACGGACTTGTCCTGCATGAGGCGGAGATTACGGACGGCGCCATGGCCTGCGGCGAAACCGCCGAGCTGCTGGTGCAGGATGCCAGGCGCCAGGCCATTGCCTGCAATCATACGGCAACCCATCTGCTGCAGGCGGCGCTGAAACAGGTGCTGGGCGATCATGTCAAACAGTCCGGCTCGCTGGTCGAGGCCGACAGGCTGCGGTTTGACTTCACCCATTTTTCACCGCTCTCCCCTGAACAGCTGCAAGAGGTGGAAAGCCTGGTCAATGGGGCGATCAGGGCCAATACCGAGCTGTGCATCGAGAGCCTGGCCAGGGATGAGGCCGTCAAATCCGGGGCCACTGCCCTGTTCGGCGAAAAATACGGCGATACGGTGCGGGTGGTGACCATCAACAGTTACAGCAAGGAACTGTGCGGCGGCACGCACGTCAAGGCAACCGGCGAGATCGGCCTGCTGAAAATCGTCACGGAAACGGGGATCGCCGCCGGCGTGCGGCGCATCGAGGCAGTCAGCGGCGCAAAAGCGTTTGCCTGGCTGCAGGAGAAAGATGCCAATCTCGGCAGGATCGCCGGACTGCTGCGCTGCGGCCCCGATGAGGCGGTCGGCCGCATTGAAAAGCTGCTGGCCCGGGTCAAGGAGCTGGAAAAAGAGGTGGGCCGCCTGCATGCCAGCCTGTCGCTGGCCAACCTCGACACGCTCATTGAAAACGGCAAAATGGTGAAGGACATCAAGGTGATAGCCGTCCAGATCCCCCTTGATTCCGCCAAAACCCTGCGCGAGGTGGGGGACCGGGTGCGCGACCGGCTCGGCAGCGGCGTGGCCGTGCTGGGCGGTATCTTGGAGGACAAGGTATCCCTGCTGGCCCTGGTCAGCAAGGATCTGACGGCCAGGATCCAGGCCGGCAACATCATCAAGGAAGTGGCGCAGCTGGTGGGCGGCGGCGGCGGCGGCCGGCCGGACATGGCCCAGGCCGGCGGCTCCATGCCTGACAAGCTGCCGCAGGCCCTGCAGGCCGCCTATGACTTCATCGAAAAACAGCTGTCCTGAATTCGTTGGCAAGGGATGGTTACATTGTGATACAGAATTCATTTATTGCAGCGTGATTAAGGAACTACACACGATTTCAGGGGAAACGGAATAGCAAAATATTGGCTGAAAAAAAGTTGACAGCCCAAAAAGAATGTAGTAGACAACTCCATGTTTAAATGAAGCACGATTCATTTTCACACAGAAACCACAATCATTAAGTTTTATCATAAGGGGGCGCTAAATGATTACCGTTGACATCACCATGCCGATCCACATCCTGAACATCCTGTTCCTGATCGTGGTCCTCAATGCCGTTCTTTACCGCCCGGTGAGAAGAATCCTTGCGGAGCGGAAACAGAAAATTGCGGATCTGAACAACGAAGTGGAGACGTTTAACAAGAATGCCAAATTGCGGGCGGAAGAATTTGACTCGAAATTCAGGGATGCCAGGCGTAAAGCCAAAGCTGAATTTGACGCGGCCAGAAATGAAGCCCAGGCAGCCGGAGCGGACACGGTGCAGCGCATCCGGAGCGAAGCAGACAAGGCAAAGGCTGCTCAGATGAGCACCATTGCCGCGGAAATAAAAGCTGCTGATCAGGCTTTGAAGGGACAGGTTGAAGTTTTTGCGACGGAAATGGCCGGTAAGGTACTGGGGAGGGCTCTGTAAGATGAAAAAGAATACGAAGTGGTCAAAGGCTGTACTCGCTGCTTTGGCTCTTGCAGCTGTTATCGGAACAGCGGGAATCATTTACGCATCAGGCGGCGACCCGCATGCGGCCGCAGCGGGTGATGCGCATGGCGCGTCCTCCCTGACCGGCCCCCACGGACCGCTGGCCCCGGCAAAAGTGAAGGATTTACTGTGGAGGGTGATGAACTTTGCCGCCCTGACGGTGATCCTGATCAAATTTTTGAAGAAACCGCTGGCTGACGCCTTAAAAAGCAGACAGCAGAACATCGCGGCCGAGTTCGAGGATCTGGAAGCCCGGCGCAGCGATGCGGAACAGCAGTACAAAGAATATGAGGGCAGGCTGGCCGGTATCGATGATGAGCTGAAAGGCATGGTGCAGAAGGCCATTGCCCAGGGCCAGGTGGAAAAAGAGCGGATCATTGCCGAAGCGAACCGGGCTGCGGAAAATATCAAGCGCCAGGCGGAATTGGCGGTGCAGAACGAAATCGCCGAAGCCAAACGGCGTTTGAAATCAGAGATTGCCGAGCAGGCTGCGGTGATAGCGGAAGAAATCATCAAGAAAAATCTCCAGGACGCGGATCAGACCAAACTGGTTGAGGCTTACCTGATCAAGGTAGGAGGTTTGAACAAATGAAAAATGATATTCTGGCCAAACGATACGCAAAGGCCTTGTTTGTTGTGGGCAAAGAGGAAAATGCGCTGGATGAATATGCCAAGACGCTGAAGGAATTCGCCGATCTGTACACGACCATTCCCGCAGTACGCGACGGGCTGACCAACAGGATGTACCCGGCCGATGTGCGGGAAAAGGTGATGGCTGAAATCGTCAAGACAGCGGCTGTCCCGCAGATCATGGGTAATTTCCTGAATTTGCTGGCGCAGAAAAACAGGGCCAATGTCCTGCCGGAAATTGCCCAGACATTTCATGCCATGGTGGATGTAGAGAGAAATATCTGCCAGGGAGTTGTGATTACCGCCAAGGCTTTGGAGCCTGGGCTTCAGGATAAGGCAAAGCAGACATTGGAAAAGATAACAGGCAAGCAGGTTGTTTTGAAGGTTCAGGTGGACCCTTCGATTATCGGGGGTATGATCGCCAAGGTTGGCGATCTGATTCTGGACGGCAGCATCAAAACGCAGCTTGAGGGTTTAAAAGAGTCCATTAAAGGGAGTGAATAGGCAATGCAGATTAAAGCTGAAGAAATCAGTCAGATTATCAAGGGACAGATCAAAGACTACGAAACAAAGGTTGATCTGAGTGAAACGGGAACCGTAATTTCAGTTGGTGATGGTATTGCGCGTGTCCATGGTGTCCAAAAATGCATGGCCATGGAGCTCCTGGAGTTCCCGAACGGCATCCTCGGCCTCGCCCTGAACCTGGAACAGGACAATGTTGGTTGCGCCATATTCGGTGAAGTAAAGCACATCAAGGAAGGCGACATCGTCAAGAGAACCGGCAGAATCGCCGAGGTTCCGGTAGGCCCGGAAGTTGAAGGCCGGGTTGTTGATGGCGTGGGGAAACCCATTGACGGCCAGGGCCCGATCAACGCCAAAAAATTCTCCAAAATGGAAGTTCTGGCCCCCGGTGTTATCGCCAGAAAAGGCGTGCATGAACCCTGCTATACCGGCAGCAAGGCCGTTGACGCCATGACCCCGGTTGGCCGCGGCCAGCGCGAGCTGATCATCGGCGACCGCCAGATCGGCAAAACTTCTCTGTGTGTTGATGCGATCATCGCCCAGAAAGAGACTGATGTTCACTGTATTTATGTTGCCATCGGCCAGAAAAAATCAACCGTGGCCCTGGTTGTTGAGGCCTTGAGAAAACATGGCGCCATGGAGTACACCACGGTAGTCGCCGCCTGCGCCTCCGACCCGGCGCCCATGCAGTACGTGGCCGCATTTACCGGTTGCGCCATGGGTGAGTACTACCGGGACAACGGCATGCACGCCCTGATCATTTACGATGATCTTTCCAAGCAGGCTGTATCCTATCGTGAGTTGTCACTGCTGCTTCGCCGCCCGCCGGGACGTGAGGCCTATCCCGGTGACATTTTCTTTAACCATTCCCGTCTGCTGGAACGTGCCTCGAAAGTAAATGATGCCCTCGGCGCCGGCTCACTGACCGCTCTGCCCATCATCGAGACCCAGGCCGGTGACGTATCCGCCTTTATTCCGACCAACGTAATTTCCATTACCGACGGTCAGGTGTATCTGGAACCGAACCTCTTTTTCTCCGGTGTCCGTCCGGCGATCAACGTCGGTCTTTCCGTATCAAGGGTTGGTGGTGCCGCCCAGGTAAAGGCCATGAAACAGGTTGCCGGTACCCTGCGTCTCGACCTGGCCCAGTATCGCGAGCTTGCAGCTTTTGCCGGTTTCGGTTCCGATCTCGACGCAGCGACCCAGGCCCAGCTGACCCGTGGCGCGCGTCTGGTGGAAATCCTGAAACAACCCCAGTACCAGCCGCTGCCCATGGAAAAACAGGTAACCATCATTTTCGCGGGTACCAAGGGCTATCTGGATAAGCTGCCGCTCAACACCCTGGCCGATTACGAACAGGATCTGTATGCGTATGTTACCAGCAATGATCCGGCCATTTTTGACACCCTGAAGGAAAAGAAAATCATCGATAAGGCCCTTGAGGAAAAAATGCACAGCACAATCAAGGCGTTTACCGAGACGTTCAAGGCATCTAAAGGAATTCAATAAATCTGGAGTAACGAGTCATGCCGAGTCTAAAAGATGTCAAAACGAAGATATCTGGTGTCAAAAAGACAGCCCAGATAACCAAGGCCATGAATATGGTTTCTTCGGCCAGGTTGCGAGGCGCCCAGATGAAAATGGAGGCCTTTCGTCCTTATGCCGGGAAATTCAATGAAGCGCTTCGCACCATCAGCGGCAATATGAAGTCAGGCGCCTTTGCTTTGATGCAGGAGCGCGAGGTGAAGACAGTCGAGATTCTTGTCGTTACCTCGGATCGCGGTCTGTGCGGCAGTTTCAACTCGAATATCATCAAGATGGCTGAAAAATTGATGAATAAGCTTGAGGCTGCCGGCAAGAAAGTCACCCTCGTCTGTGTCGGTAAAAAAGCAAACCGCTACTTCCGCAAGACCGGCAAGGTACGCGAAAAACATGTCGATATCATGGGCAACTTCCAGATGTTCAATGCCCGGGCCATTGCGCAGGACATCGCGGCAAATTTCATTGCCGGCGGATGTGATGAAGTCCAGATGGTATATGGCAGCTTCGTAAGCGTCGCCCGGCAGATACCGAAAACCATGCATTTTCTGCCCGTAAAATCAGTTGCTGCAGAGGATGCGGCAACTGCCACCGGGCAGGCAGGTGACTATATTTATGAGCCGAGCACAGAGGAGATCATGGAAATTCTTCTGCCTCTGTACACAAATGTTATGGTGTACAACGCCATGCTTGAGGTCGGCGCCAGTGAGCATGCCGCCCGTATGACGGCGATGGACAACGCAACCAAGGCCTGTAAAGATATCATCAGCAACCTGACCATGGTATACAACAAGGCGCGCCAGTCAGCAATCACCGGCGAGCTCATGGATATTGTAGGTGGTGCTGAAGCACTGAAAGGATAAGAATTAATTTCGGAGTGGAGGCCACCCACCTCTAAACGGAGAATTTTCAAGCTGCTGAGGAGGCAATTAGCCATATGAGTAATCAGAATGTAGGAAAAATCGTCCAGGTTATCGGACCTTGTGTTGACGTTGAATTTGAACAGGGACAGCTCCCGAGAATCATGAATGCCCTTTTTGTATCAAATCAGGGCATCAACAATGAGCCGGACAATCTGGTCATTGAAGTCGCGCAGCATCTCGGCGATAATGTCTGTCGCTGCATTGCCATGGATCAGACCGATGGTCTCATGCGCGGCCTGGAAGTCAGGGACTCGGGCCTGCCCATTGATATTCCGGTAGGAACTCCCGCCCTTGGCCGTATCATGAACGTTGTCGGCCGGCCGGTTGATGGTCTCGGACCGATCACCTCCGACAAAAAAATGCCGATCCATCGCCCCGCCCCGCTCTTTACCGAGCAGGATACCGAGGTTCACGTTCTGGAGACCGGCATCAAGGTTATCGATCTGCTCGTCCCGTTCCCCCGCGGTGGTAAAATGGGACTGTTCGGCGGCGCCGGTTGCGGCAAGACCGTTATCATGATGGAGATGGTAAATAACATCGCCATGCATCACGGTGGTATTTCGGTATTCTGCGGCGTTGGTGAGCGTACCCGCGAAGGAAACGACCTGTACCATGAGATGAAGGAATCAGGCGTTCTGCCCAAGGCCGCCCTTGTTTACGGACAGATGACCGAGCCGCCGGGAGCCCGTTCCCGTGTTGCCTTGACCGGACTGACCGCAGCCGAGTATTTCCGTGATGAAGAGGGTCAGGACGTACTTTTCTTTGTTGACAACATCTTCCGTTTCACCCAGGCCGGTGCCGAGGTTTCCGCTCTGCTCGGACGTATTCCTTCCGCCGTTGGTTATCAACCGACCCTGGCCACCGACCTCGGTGCCCTGCAGGAACGTATTACATCAACCACAAAAGGCTCCATCACCGCCGTCCAGTGCGTATACGTACCTGCTGACGACTTGACCGACCCGGCGCCTGCAACCACCTTTGCTCATCTTGACGGAACCGTTGTACTTTCCCGTCAGATTGCCGAGCTGGGAATCTATCCCGCGGTTGACCCCCTTGACTCTACCTCGCGTATTCTCGATCCCCATGTTCTGGGTGAGGAGCACTATAAGGTTTCCCGTCAGGTTCAGGTTTCCCTGCAGAAATATAAAGACCTGCAGGACATCATCGCCATCCTCGGTATGGATGAGCTTTCCGAGGATGATCAGCTTCTCGTCGGCCGGGCTCGTAAGATTCAGCGTTTCCTTTCCCAGCCCTTCACCGTTGCCGAGGTATTCACCGGCATGAAGGGCGCCTATGTAAAAGTTGCCGACACGGTGCGCGGCTTCAAGGAAATTCTTGAAGGCAAGCATGATGATCTGCCGGAAACAGCCTTTTACATGGTAGGTACCATTGAGGAAGCCCTGGAAAAAGCCGCTAAGGATAAAGCCGCATAAGTAACGCTGTTTATTACTTTTTTATGGAATGTGCGCCGCTATATGGCGGCGCTGCAACTCGTCAAGGTAATTACCAATGGCTGAATTAATACATTTGGAAGTTGTCACCCCATCAGGGCCGGTAGTCAGTGATGATGTTGATATCGTCAGTGCACCCGGTTATGGTGGTGATTTTGGTGTTCTTGCTAATCATGCCCCCTTTCTGAGCACCATCAAGATCGGCGGCCTGATTTATAAGAAGGACGGCAAGGAAAACTACCTTATGGTAAGCGGTGGTTTCTGTGAGGTATCCAACAATAAAATTACCTTTCTTGTTGAATCTGCCGAGCCGGGCCATCAGATTGATGTGGCCCGCGCCCTGCGCGCCAAGGAAAGGGCTGAAAAGCGCATCGCCGAGGCTAAAACGCAGACTGAGAAAATCAATATGACCCGCGCCCATGCCGCTCTGCAGCGCGCCCTGGCCAGATTGAAGGTTGCGGAACGGCAACCGAAATAACCAAGACATTGCTGTCCAGGTAATATGGCCAATAAAAAAAGGCCGCCTTCGGGCGGCCTTTTTTTATTGGAAAAACTGCATCATTGCTTTTTCCCGCCCAGATTTGCCTCGATCACAAACTCGCCGTGTTCCGTACTGAAGGGAATGACAATCGTCGGCGCATCCGAGTAGTAGGAGATCTCCACATTCTTGCCGACCACCATGGTCGGCGTGGCCAGGTTGAACTTATAGTCCAATTTTGCCAGCTGCGCTTTGGCGCCGCCGCAGATCATGTTGGTCAGCTCACCCACCGCATCAACAATTTCTTCGTCAATCTTTTCTTTCGGCGCTTCCATCAGCATATTTGCTACAATGTGCAGGATACACTTTTCGGAAAAGCTGAGAATCATGCAGCCGGCAATCTCATCGGAGACCATGCCGATAATGCCGGTGATTTCGCCATAGGTGAGGGAATTATCCTTGAGTGTCGGTTTTTTGGCCTTGACCTGGGTCTGGCACATGGTTTCCAGTACATTTTTCGCGGCGTTCAAAAACGGATTGATGAATTCGGCTTTCATTATTTTTCCCGGTACATGACGGGTAACTGCAATTCCCGACTGGAATTTTTTTACCTGTCACTATTTTTTGAAAATTATAGCACAACATTTTTCAGTTTCAACGCTCTTAATGATAAAAATAAATTTTTAACAAAGCGGAGAATTAGTTCCCTGCAGGGGACTTGAAATGATCCTTCAAACAGATTAAATAGGTAACAACCTAAAATTTCAGGATAAACTAGTATAAATACCTAGCAAAACCGCTTTGACATAAGGAGGGTTGTTGATGAAACCGAAAGAACGTCTTGCCATTCCGCGGCAAAAGGCAAATGAGCTTGACATTGCCTACCGGATAACGAATTTCGAGGAAGTGACGGCAGGATTTGACGAGGATACCGCGATCAGAGAGGCAAATCGCTGTCTGCAGTGCAAAAAACCAACGTGCCGGGAAGGATGCCCCATCGGCAATAACATCCCGGGGTTCATCGAAAAGCTGCGCGAGGGAAAATTTGAAGAGGGATACTGGATCATCCGCCAAACGAGTTCCCTGCCGGCCGTCTGTTCACGGGTCTGCCCCCATGAGTTTCAGTGTGAAGGGTCGTGTGTGCGCGGCAAAAAAGGTGAGCCGGTGGCGATCGGCATGCTGGAGCGTTTTCTGGTTGACTGGATGGTGCGGAGTAACCGGAACATGGCCATGCCCTGCGCCCTGCCAAAAAACAAAAAGGTGGCAATCATCGGCTCCGGCCCTGCCGGCATGACCACCGCCTATCATCTTGCCCATGAGGGCTACCCGTGTACGATCTTTGAAAGCCTGCCCCTGTTCGGCGGCATGCTCGCCGTGGGCATACCGCCTTACCGGCTGCCGCGCAATATCATCAATGCCGAATTTGATGCATTGAAAAATTGTGGCGTTACCGTGGAAAATAATATTACTATTGGAAAAGATATCACCATCCCCCAGCTGAAGGATGAAAAAGATTTTTCCGCGGTTTTTGTCAGCGTCGGCGCGCACAACAGCCGCAAGCTGGGAATTGAAGGCGAGGATCTTCAGGGTGTGATGCATGGCGTCGATTATCTCAGAAGGGTCTGTCTGGGAGAAAAGATGAATCTCGGCAGCAAGGTGGTAGTCGTGGGCGGCGGCAATGTGGCGATAGACGTGGCCAGAACCGCGCTCCGCACCGGATCAAAGGATGTCTTTATCCTCTACCGGCGCACGAAACAGGAAATGCCCGCTGCCATGGCGGAGATTCATCACCTGGAGGAAGAAGGCGTGCATGTTGAATTTCTGGCGGCGCCGGTAAAAATTCATGGCGCGAACGGCAGGCTGACAAAAATTGAGTGCCAGCGCATGCAACTCGGGGATTGTGATGCCTCGGGCCGGTGCCGGCCGGTGGTTGTGGAGGGATCTAACTTCATGATCGAGGCGGACGCCATCATTGCCGCCGTCAGCCAGAATATTGACCACACGGCGGATCGCAGCCTGGAGGTGGCAACCACCAAGTGGGGCACCTATGCGGTTGATCCGCTCACCCTGCAGACCTCGGTGCCATGGATCTTTGCCGGCGGCGATGCGGTGCTCGGCCCGCAGACGGCGGCGAAAGCGGTCTATCAGGGAAAGGTTGCCGCGGAATCAATAAAACGGTATTTAGAAGGGACAGATCTCCATGCCGGCCGGATGGTGCGTGAATGTGAATCATCATAAGCCGGCATCGCTAACCCGAAAAGAGGGCCTATGACCGTATTTTCCAGCAAAAAAGAAAAAATCGGCGAACTTCTTGTCCGCCGCGGAAAACTGCAGCCGAACCAGCTTGAGCGGGCCCTCACCCACCTTGAATCCGTGCCCCAGGGACTGGGGGAAATTCTTGTCTCCCTGGGGTTCATCAGCGAGGAAGACCTCATTGCCGGCCTGGCGGAACAGCTTGCCCTCAGTATCTTTGCCCCGCAGGAGGATGATGCCTTTCTCCCCGTCAATATCGCCAAAATGTTTCTCCGGGAACATCCCTTCGTCCTGATCGGCAGACACGGGGAGAATATCCTGGTCTGCCATGACCCCCTGGATGGCGACATTCTGTCCGCCGCCGAGATCCAGCTGGCCGAACCTTTCTCCATCCAGCTGGCCCTGGAAACCGACGTCAAAAAAATGATGGCCGAGCATTACGATTTAGGGATCAAAGAGCTGGAGACCGAAAAATATGTGATTGACGAGGCGGATGTCGACAAGCTGAAAGATATGGCCTCCGAGGCGCCGGTCATCAAGTATGTGAATAATCTGATCGATACGGCGGTCAATCGCCGGGCCAGCGACATCCATATCGAATCCTACGAGGGTGGGCAGCTGATCCGTTTCCGGATTGACGGCATTCTGCACGACTATGAGATGCCCCCCCTGTCCATGCAGGCCGCGATCATCTCCAGAACAAAACTGCTGGCCGCCCTGGACATTGCCGAACGCCGCATTCCCCAGGACGGCAAAATATCCATGCGCATCGGCGGCAAGGAAATTGATCTGCGCGTCTCCACCATGCCGACCATCTATGGCGAGGGCGTTGTCATCCGCATCCTGGAAAAGGGCTCCATCATCCTGGATATGAGCCATCTGGGCATGGGCGAGGAAATCGAGAAGCAGTTTAAAAAACTCATCTCCTACCCCAACGGCATCATTCTGGTTACCGGCCCCACCGGCAGCGGCAAGACCACCACTCTGTACTGCGCCTTAAACCAGATCAATACCGGCAACAATAAAATCATCACCCTGGAAGACCCGGTGGAATATCAGCTGAAGGGGATCAACCAGACCCAGGTGCGTCCTGAGATCGGCCTCACCTTTGCCAAGGGGCTGCGTTCCATTGTCCGCCAGGACCCGGATATCATCATGGTGGGTGAGATCAGGGATCTGGATACGGCGGAAATCGCCGTGCAGTCCTCGCTCACCGGCCATATGGTATTTTCCACCCTGCACACCAATGACGCCCTGTCCGCCGTTACCCGTTTAATTGACATCGGGGTGGAGAATTTTCTCATCTCCTCCGCCTTGCGCGGCGTCCTGGCCCAGCGCCTGGTCCGCCGCATCTGCCCCCATTGCAGTACGACCCAGGGCCGGGTCTCGGAACATCTCGGTTATGTGCCGGCAGGAGAGGATTTCGATATGTTCACCGGCGCGGGCTGCGCCAGCTGTTCCGGCAGCGGCTACAGCGGTCGTATCGGCATCTATGAGCTGCTCACCATGACCGATGCCATGTGCCGGGCCGTGGCCAAAAACAAGGACCTCGGCGAACTGAAGATGATTGCGGTGGAAGAGGGTTTCAAGGAGATGTTCCATGACGGCCTGCAGAAGATCAAAGAGGGCAGGACCACTCTGGCCGAGGTGATCCGGGTCAGCAGAGGAGTGACCAATGCCGCTCTTTAAATACACGGCAATGGATGGCAGCAATGCCATGAAAGAAGGGGTGGTGGAGGACATCGACAAGCCCGCCGCCGCCAGAAAACTGATGCTGCAGGGATTTCGCCCCCTGGAGATCAGGCCGTACAGCCCCGACAGCCGCAAAGAGATCAGCCTGCCGCAGTTTCTGCATTTCCGCAGCCATAAAATAACACGCCTGGAAATTGATTTTTTCACCAAACAGATCGCCCTGCTGTTGAATGCCGGACTCTCCCTGGACGGGGCCCTGCGGGTCATGAAGAACCACAGCCAGAAGGAATCCTTCAAGGAATTCTGCGGCTCGCTGGAAAGAAAGCTCAAGGAGGGCAAGTCGTTTTCCCAGGCCCTGGGCGATTTCCCCTATTTCACCCCCATGTACATCAACATTGCCAGGGCCGGTGAAGAAGGCGGTATCCTGCCCGCCATGCTGATGAAAATCTCGGAATATCAGTCCACCTTTCAGGAACTGAAGCAGTTCATCATTTCCGCCTCTGTGTATCCGATCATTCTGCTGCTGGTCGGCATCGTGGCCATTGTCATTCTCATCACCACCATCCTGCCCCGCTTTGAGGTGCTTTTTCAGGGCATGGGCCAGCAGCTTCCCGCCCACGTCGCCGTGCTGATGAGTGTTGCCGGCTTTGTGTCCAACCATCTTATTGTGACCCTGCTGCTGCTCTTCGGGCCGGTCGCCCTGCTGGTCTGGTATCTGAAGACGCCGGAAGGCAGAAGATTCTACCAGCGCCAGTCGCTGAAGGTGCCGGTCCTGTCCGGCTTTATCCGGGAACTGGAGACGACCCGCATTTTCCGCACCCTGGAGGTGCTGGTCAATAACGGCGTCCACCTGGCCACCGCCCTGCGCATCTGCGCCGGCATCGCCGTCAATGAGCAGTTCCAGCATCTCCTGCATCGGGCCACGGAAGCCCTCAAGGAAGGGCAGCGGGTCAGCGCCAAGCTGAAAGGCGAGGACCTGCTGCCGGCCCTGGCGGTTGATCTGCTCTCCATCGGCGAGGAATCGGGCCGGGTCGGGGAGGTGTGCGGCCAGATCGCCAATCATTATGACCAGGAACTGCGCACGCGTATTAAAAGATTGATTTCCTTTATTGAGCCGGCGTTTATCCTGGTCATTGCCCTGGTGGCCGGCTATGTGGTGATTTCCATGCTGTCGGTGATTCTGAGCATCAATGAGATCGCCGGCTAAGAAGAGGATTTTTGCAGCAGGCGCTGCGGACGGAGAAAACCGGCGGATGACCTATGAAAAAACGATCGGAATCTGATGCCGCATGCGCCGGATTTTCCCTGCTCGAGCTGCTCACTGTGCTGCTGATGCTGGGAGTAATGGCCGGCATCGTCGGACCGGCGATCGGCAAATTCATGGCCGGGCTGGAGTTCAGAAAGCAGGTGGGCGAAGTCATGGCAAATATCCGGGCCGTGCGGTTGCAGGCGATAGTTTCCGGCCGGGAAATAAAAATGAGCCTGCAGGATAACAATCTGCTCCTGGATCTGGGGAGGGAAGAGCAGGAGGTGAAGGAACTGGATCTCGATGCGGAGAGCGAACTCCGGCTGGAGCCCGAACTGGTGATTTTTACCCCGCAGGCAACCGCCACGCCGGCAGCGTTGTCCCTGACCATCGGCAGCAGGAACCGGACGATCAGCATGGACCCGCTGACAGCCCTGCCGGTGATACGATAATGACACGGCGGACAGCGGGAAATAGGGAAGAGCAGGGGGAAGGCAGGCCAAGCCGCGGCCCGGCGCCATGGGCCTGGAATAACCGGGCCGGGTTCACCCTGTTTGAGGTGATGGTGGCGGTTTTCCTGCTGGCCATGGTTTCTTCCATGATCTACTCGATCCTGAATGTCAGCATTAAATTTTCGGAAAAGGGGGAGAACACGATCCTGGCATTTGAGCGCGAGCAGGGTCTGCTGGGGCTGCTTGAGCGGCAGATCAAAAACGGCTGGTACGATGAACAGAAGAAAGAGGTTGATATTACGGCGGAGGAGACCATGCTGCGCATCGTGACCCGGGCCCCGCTTCTTTATCCGCATGCCGGAGTGGTGGTGGCCGTCTATCGTTATGACCCGCAAAGCTCGGAGCTCTATTATCTGGAAAAAAGGGATTTTTACAACACGGATTACGGCAGCGAATATGTCCCGCCCCTTGATGAGATGCAGCTGCTGATTGAAGATTGCCCCCCGTTATCCTTTGCCTATGAAGAGGACAGCAGTGCGGTGACGGTCAACTATGACGACAGGGAATTGCAATTTACCCCCTGGTGCCAGGTGGAGATACGGGAAGATGTTATTTAGCAGCATGAAATCCAGGCCTCCCCGGCCGGGACAGGATGGATTTACCCTGCTGGAAGTGCTGGCCGCGGTCCTCATCCTTGGCCTCGCCTATGTGGCGGTGCTGGAGAATTTTTCCATTTCCCTGCGCAATATTGATAAGGTTAGGAGAACGCGGCAGGAGGTGTTTGCCGAGCTGATCGCCTTCAGCGGGAATGCGAAATTCACCGGCGACGTCTCCCTGGAACCCGATGACAAAGAGGAAGGCGTCCTGTTCATGGAGGGAGAAAAATACAAGCTGATGGTTGTGACCAGCGACAACGGCGAGATGGCAACATTGAAGCTGCAGCCCATTTTGTAGGCCTGCGGCCGGCCATGGCACCCCATATGACGAGCAAGGCAAGGGAAAAGAAGAACACCGGCCAGCAGGGATTTGCCCTGGTTGTTGTTATTGTCATCATGCTGCTCATCTCCTTTCTTGCCGCCCAGCTCATCCTGAATGTGCGGACGGAACTGCGGGTTGCCTTCAATGACAAGGAGCGGGCAGTCGGCCTCTGCCTGGCGGAAGCGGGCGTGAACCTGGGGCTGTTCAGACTGGTTGACAAGCCTGTCGAATATAGTAATGAGGATTATGAAAAGTTCCTGGAGGGTTATCCCTATGACGCCTTTCTCGATACCGGTCATTTTAACTACTATGTGGTCAATGAATCTGGTAAACTTGATCTGAATAAATTAAACAGACCGTTACTGGAGCTCTTTCTGGAGTATATGAAACTTGAGGCGGAGGAAAGGGAAGTGATCATCGATTCGCTGCAGGACTGGCAGGACAGTGATGATCTGCATCGGTTAAACGGGGCGGAACTGGATACCTACCAGGCCCTGGATGATCCCTATATCCCGCGCAACGGCAGAATCCTGGAGCCGGCGGAGTTTTTTCTGATCAACGGCACGGAAAAGCTGGCAGGAGTTTTCCGGGCAAGCGATATATTCACCGTGCACAACAGCACCGGAACGATTAATTTTAACAGCCTGACCCCCCTGATGCTTGATTTTCTGACCGAAGGGGATGCAGAGAAAAAAAAGGCGTATCAGGAGGCCCAGGAACTCTATGGCACGCTGGACCAGGAGCAGGCGCGGCAGATATTGGGAGATGAGCGATTCGATCAGTGTTCGGCAGGGCTGACCTATGCATCCGGGAGCAACAGATTCTACACCATTGCCGCCCGCGGTGAAGCAGGTGTTGATGCCGATGCACTTGCGGCCAGGCAGGCCGACGGCAAGCAGCAGACGGCGGCCATGGAGGTCAGGGTGTTATTTGAACTGAAGGGTGGGAAGGTGAATTATTTCTCCTGGGAAGAAGGTTGGTCATGAAAGAGGGCATGGAAATACTCATCCGGGAAGACGGCCTGTATATCAGCGCCCCCTTCAAGCAGGGCGAGCCGGAATTCATTGCCCAGCCGGTCACCGATCTCGGCAACCGGCTGGTGCATTACTGTGCGCCAAAGAATCCGGCGAGTCTTGATGTGCATTTTTATATTGCCGAGGATCTTCTTTTTTTCAAAAAATTTTCATTGCCGCTGAAAACATCGAACCTGAAAGAGGCGATCAATTACCAGCTCGACGCCTTTGCCCCATTTGAAGGCAAAATGGTGCACAGCTTCACGGCCGTGCGCGATAAACAGGGCTACAATGTCTGCCTCTATGCCGCGCTGGAGGAGGCTATTGTGCCTCTGCTGGATGAGGTTGCCGCGCAGGGATTTAAACTGGCGGGACTTTTTCCGGAAAGCCAGCGCTATGTGACGCCGCGGAACAAGAAAAAGGAATGGGCCCTGCTGCTGCCGGGCCGTTTTCCCAAACTGCTCCTGTTTTCCGGCCATCGCATCAAAGATCGTTTTCTCTGTCACAATGAGCCCACCCCGGATGAGCTGTCTTCGCTCTGCCCGGGCGGGGCTGCCTACCGGCCCGACCCCCCGGCCCAGAGCGGTTTTCAGGATGCGGCCGTTCTCCTGAAGGAAAAAGCCCTTCTCAAGGAGTTAAACCTGCTGCCCGCCTCCTATCGCCGGCCCGACTATCTCCGGCATGTGCTTATTGTCCTCTGTCTGCTCAACATCTGCGCCCTGCTGGCCACCGGCGCCATCAAGGAGTATAAGATCCTGACCCTGTTACAGCGAACCGATGCGGAGATCGCGGCATTGCGGGCCGATGTAAAAGCGGTGGAGGAACTGCGCATCCAGGAGAAACAGCTGTCCGAGGCAATCGGCCGCATTGAGACAGTCGGGGCAAATTTTGACATCATCCGCTTTCTGGAAAAAGTCACCAAGGCATTGCCGGAAAACAGTTATCTTGATCAGATGCGTATGGATGAAAAGACAGGGGATATTCAACTGCAGGGATATACCACGGATATCGCCGCCTTGACGGCAAAACTCGATACCCTTGGCAACGCCAAACTCAAATCGACCAGCCGCCGTAAAAACCAGACTTACTTCCATGTGGAGATCAGCGGTCCATGAACCAGCTCATCATGCGCATCAAGAGTCTTGACCGCAAGACCCTTATTCTTACCCTGGCCGGGCTGCTGCTGCTGCTCAACCTCGGCCGGCTGAGTTTCTCCGCTTACAGCAGTCAGCAGGCAGAGGCAGTGGAAAAGCAGAACCTGCTGGTCCAATACCAGGAGGCGGCGGGCCAGTTGCCTGCGCTGAAAAAAAGGGTCACCCGGCTCCAGCAGAAGTCAGCCATGCTGGATAAATACCTCTTTACCGGCACGGCAGAGGCGGAAATTTCTTCGGCCATGCAGATTATGCTGCAGGAACTCGTTACCAAAGCGGGCCTGGAGCCGGAATCCATCAGGCCCATGGTCAGCGGGGCCCAGAAAGGGGCGCGCGATTTCCACGAAATTTCCATTAAAATCCGCCTGGCCGGCACCCAGAGCCAATTTATCGATTTTATCGCCCAGCTCTACCGTTCAGACAAGCTCTTTCAGGTGGAAAGTTTTACCTTGAAGCCGTATAAGAAATCAGAGATGAAAATTTTCATTGATTTGAAAGGATTTTACACATTAAAAAATGCTTAAACTCATCGGTACCATAATCCTCAGTCTGTCGTTCATCTTTCTGCTCAAGGAGGGCATTGTTTCCCTGCGCTCGGGCAACCTGCCGTCGCCTCCGGCAGCGGAAGAGAAGAAGCAGGCCAAACCCCAGGGAGCGTATCAGGCGGATAAAAGCGTGATCTTCTATCCGGCGGTTCCCCCGGCGCTGCCGGACCTGAACAAGGGGTATCTGTTTAATGAGGAACGGACCCTTGAAGGGGCAGCTGATGCAGCCGGCACGGATGAAGGTGAAGAAACCGCCGAGAGCCTGGTGGTTGACATGGAGACGGTCTTTTATGCCGGATCAATCATCATCGGCGACGTCCGCAAGGGACTGGTGACGTTTCCCGCCGCGGCACCTCCCGTCAGAAAAACTGCCCGGCCGCAACAAAAAGCCGGGGCAGCACCCCCGTCTGGCACCCAGAAACAGAGAAATTATCTGCAGCTGGTTGCCGGCTACAGTTTCAGCGGGTATAAAGTGACAGCCGTGGAGGCGGATCGCATCATTTTTCAAAAAGGGGAGGAAACCGTTGAAAAATTGCTGAATGATCCGAAAAAAAGCCGCATTGCCGCCCCGGCACCGCCGCCACCGGCGCAGCAAAAGCAAAAACCTGCCGCGGCAGCGACAACCAAAACAAACCGCGTGCAGCTCGATAAAGCGAAAACTACAACTAGGCCGGTGCAATCAGTCAGGCCGGGAGCAAGCTCCACCCGCACCGTGCCGGCCAGCAGAGTCCAGGTCCCCGGGGTTCCGGCCCCGGCAACGGCATCAGCACCAGCACCAGCACCAGTAACAACTCCTGTGCCGGCACCAGATCCTGCTCCGGTACCAGAAGAGCTTGAGCCACCCCAGGATGAGACAACAAACTAAAAGGTCACCCATGAACGGCAGCATAAGTATCTTCCCCCATGACACTATTTCGGGCGCCGGGAAATTTGCAGGCGCCTGTCGGCCTCTTTCCTTGCGCTTTGCCGCCTTATTATTTCTGTTCCTGCTTTTCAGCGGCGGCTGTTCCTATAGCAACCGGTTTGATCTGCCCCCCATTGACATGGAAAAGGAGCGCGCCACCATTGTCAGGGATGAGACGAAAACCGGCGTGCTCGAGGCGGAAGAGCGGCAGGAAAAGCGGCAAGAAGGCACGAAGATCAAGGAGATGACCGGGCAGCCTGAAGACCGGGTTAATCCGGCGGAACAGATCCTTGGCGCCGGTGCGCCGGCCAAAGCACCTGTCCCTGCCGCCGCCGGAGGGGCAGCGTCGGAAGGGATCCTGCTTAATTTTGACAATGCCGATATTTTTGAGGTGATTCAGGTCATCGCCGGCACCTTGAACCTCAATTACATTATCGACCCCCAGGTCAAAGGGGTGGTGAATATCCACTCCGGCACCAAAATTCCCAATGACCAGCTTTTTGATGTATTTAAAAAGATCCTGCATATCAACGGTCTCGATATCCGCAGTGAAGGCGATTATCACTATATCTATGTGGCGAAACAGATGGGCAATGAACGGGTGGGCGGCACCGATAAGATCGGCGACCTGCGGGATTCCTCCCAGTTCATCATCCAGGTGGTGCCCCTGGCCTTTCTTCCCTCCGCCGACGTGTTGAAGCTCGTCGAGCCCTACCTGTCAACCCAGGGCGCGATCTATGATCTGCCCAAGCAGAACACGCTGCTGATCAGCGATTATGAGAGCAAGGTGGTGGATATGCTGCGGATCATCGGCAAAATAGACATCTCCCCCATGGCATCCCTGCATATGCGATTGGTGCGGGTGGACAATGCTCCGCTCCTGGATTTGCGCGATGAAATTATGGAAATTTTTACTGCCCTCAAAATAAACAGCAATGAATACGAAGGCGTTGCCGTGGTACCGCTGGAGAGGGTCAACTCCCTTTTGCTGGTCAGCAACAGTGATCGGCAGGTGCAGAACGGTGTTGACTGGATCAGGGAACTCGATGTCGTTCCCACCCAGGACCGGGATAATATCTATATCTATAACGTGCGCAATTCCGTGGCTTCAGGGCTTTCCGAGTTGATGAACCAGCTGCTCACCCAAGAGCAGCCGGAAGATGTACGGGGTGCCGAGAAAAAGTCGACTACCTCGTCGTCGTCGGATCCGACCAGGCAGACCCAGCAGACCCAGCAGCAGTCGAAGGATAAGAAACAGAGCAGCTCCGCTGCGAAAAAAAGCACGAGCGGTTCTTCCAAGTCAACCACCGGGAACAAGGCGCTCTCCTCCCTGCGTTTTGTCGGGGAGCCCGTGGTTTTTGCCGATGATGACCGCAATTCCATTCTGATCAGGGCCCTGCCGGCGGATTACACCCGCATCGTCAAGATGCTGGAGCGGCTTGACACCATGCCCAGACAGGTGCTGGTTGAGGTGCTGGTGGCGGAAATCACATTGACGAACGAACTGGAGTTTGGCCTTGAATGGTTTCTCACCTCCAACAAGTATGCCTTCGGCACCTCTTTTTCCGCAGTGGGCAAAAGTTCGACAACGGACACGACCGGTACGGTTACCACCTCCTTTCCCAGCGGGTTCTCCTATTCCTTCACTGCCGGCGATGTGGAGGGCTTTCTGCAGGCCCTGGCCAGCAGGAACAATTTATCCATACTCTCCTCACCCCAGATTCTGGTGTTAAACAATGAGAAGGCCTCGGTCAATGTCGGCAGTAAGGTGCCGATCGTGACGACGGTGACTGAAAACCTCACCACTACCAGCCAGGTTGATAAGACCGTCCAGTATAAGGATACCGGTGTTATCCTGGAAGTAACGCCCCAGATCAACCATAACGGCGTTATCCTGCTGGAGGTGAGCCAGACGGTGAGCAGCGCCGAAGAAAACAACACCTCGGATATCAGCTCGCCGATCATCTCCAAACGTGAATTGCAGACCAAGCTGGCGGTCAAGGACGGCCAATCCATTCTCATGGGCGGGTTGATCGACCGCAATACCGGCACGATGCAGAGCGGGGTGCCGTATCTCATGGATATCCCTATTCTCGGCAATCTGTTCAAGTATCAGCAGGACTCTGAAGACAAGAGGGAGCTGATCGTTCTGATTACCCCGTATGTCATTGAGTCTGAAGATGTGCTTGATCAATATGCCCGGGGTTTTGAAGAAAAGATGAAGCAACTGCGGCCGGAATTGCATAAACCCATGCCCGAGTCACCTCGGCAAAGTTGGTAACACCGGATGAATTCGGAATAAGTCTATTTCCGGAGAAAGTCTATTTCACCGCAGAGCACACGGAGATCAAGGAATCGGCAGATGCGACAGCTCGTTATTGATGAATTGAGTATGGAAGAGAGGGCCAACCTGGATAATTACCTGAAAAGAACAACCAGGCAAGGCGGCATGGATGGCATGTTCTGGCTGCCGGTGCCGGATGACCTGCTGGCCGAGGCGCAGCAGGGCCATGAAGCATGCGGCCCTTTCTTTTTCGGGCTGGAACTGGCCGAGAAAAAACTGATTATCGAACTGCTGGTCAGAAGCCAGAGCAACCTGCACTGTTCGTGCATCAGCTACGCCACCAGGCCCCAGCGTGACTTTGTGCTCGATTTCATGGACCGGATGCTGGGGGAGGAACATATTAAAGCCTGAATCAGGTAGCAGGCCGATCCAGGCTGATGCATAAAAAAACCGGCAGGAAATTCCTGCCGGTTTTTTTGTGACATATACTATCCGAACAATTGGAAGGGGCTACCACCAGCAGATTGTCTGATCCGCTCCGTAAACCATTTCGACCAGCTTGTCGTAGTCAGGCGATGCAACATTCAGATTGAAAGTTTCATTGTCCCGGCCTTCGGAAACGATGGCCACCAGCTTCTTGACCTCTTCATTCGGCTCGGAACGGTAAACATGCAGGATTTTCATTGTGAACTCTCCCCGTAGATCTTTGCTCTTTCGTTCTCTGTTATCAGCTCTTGTCGCTGCGCATGATGCCATAGGGCACGATGACATCCATATCCCGCAGCTTCTGTCCGAGTTCCTCAAGGGTCATTTTGACAAGGGCGTATTTCTCGACATTGCCGTCGGGAATGGAATAAATCTCCCCTTCCATATCGCGGATCCAGTCAATGTTTTCCTTGTGGTAGTCGTTCATCTGGTTTTCGTCGATCTCGTTGTACATGACCACGCCATAGGCATACATGTTTTCCACGGCAAGGCCGAGAGCTGATCTGACGCCATCCAGGATATAGTCGCTGCTGGGATACATAAAGCATACTTTTTTAGACATCGATTCCTCCTATAAAGTCAGATAGCAGTCATAGTCTTCAAGAATAGCGCCATGCTGGGCCTGGGTCGCCATTTTCTCCTGGGTAAGACCGGCAGGGATATCGGCCACGTCATAACCACATTTCTTGTAGCTGTCAGCGCAGATGGAGACATCGACGTTTTCCATGTCACACAGGGTCTTGAAATTCGGGCATTTGGTCAGATGGGTGGACATCCAGGTAAAGAATACCTTGACCTTGGACCCTTTAGCCACGGCCGCCTGGGTGATGCCCATGACATGCCGCATATTCTGGGGAGATGTTACAAAAATCCCTATACTTTTTGCCATGTTATTCCTCCATTAAAAAAATCGAGCGACGCCTCAACCCTCATGTGGCAAACGCGCCGTAATCAGTCTTTGGATTGTCGAGCCGCTTATTTTTTCTTAATAAAGAAACGGAAATAGCCTGATTCTTCCTTTTCGCCGACAAACTCATGCCCGGCCCTGCTGCACCAGCCCGGCAGGTCATTGCGTGAGCCCGGGTCGGTACCGAGTACTTCCAGGATGTCACCGGAATTGATTTTATCGATTTCCTTTTTTGTCCGCAACAGGGGCATGGGGCAGCTCAGGCCTTTTGCGTCCAGAGTGCGGGCTACTTTCACATTATCGGGTGCTTTTTTTACGTCACTCATCGATTATTCCTCCTCACAACAGGGTTGACTTTAAGAAGCTTTTACCTCAACACACCTGGTGAAAAAAATCAGCCAGGCAACAATGAGATGATTAATGAATAATCCCTTATTGATACAAAAAATCACATAACAAGAAAGGGGTGTTCTGTCAAGACCAAAAATGAATCATGCCTCAGCTGTGTTATTTCGTTTTATTAAACAATATCCCCGCTATAACTTACTTGACAAAATTTTTAGACGGGAGTAGATGTTTAGGCTTGCGATCGGTTATGAATGATGAGTAAGTTAATGACTTCCTTGGCGGAGAGATTTCAGACGGTTTTTTTTGTGGGTGGCTGTCTAGAAAGGAAACATTAAAATAGGGGAGAAAAAATGAGCGAAGAAAGTATCTTGGGAAGGAAAGTCAAAGGTCTGTACAAGGCCCTTTGCCAGGCGGAATGGAACGCCAACACGACAGGCGTGATCGTGGCGCTTCTGACCATTCTGGTCATGGCCTGGTGGCGGCCTTGGGGTGCAGTGGGCGCCATCCGCAACTGGGGCGACTGGATGATGTACGGCTTCACCAGTCTGATCGGCACCGATGCCGGCATTTTCGGTTATTATACCGAAGCCCCTAAGGGGATTCTGTCCGACACGGGATCCGTCATCGGCATCGGCTTTGTGGCCGGGGCGTTTGTCTCCGCCTGTCTTGGCAACGACTTTGCCCTCCGCGTGCCGCCGGTGCTGGAGATGTGCAAGGGCGCGGTCGCCGGTCTGCTCATGGGCGTCGGCTCCACCCTGGCCGGCGGCTGCAATGTCGGCGGTTTCTTCAATGCCATCGGCAACCTGTCGGCCCATGGTTTTGCCATGTGGTTCGGATTGGTCATCGGCGTCATCATTGGCCTTAAATACATCTACTGGGAGATGGAAAACGTCACCTGGGGCAGCGGCGGCGCCAAAACCATTGAATTTCCCAAGGGCCTCAATTTCCTGCTCGGTCTGGCGGCCCTTGTCGCCCTGATTGCCGGCACCTATATCTATGCCGCGAATGAAGAGAGCGACTATCTGGCCTCCATGGGCGGCCTGCTGATTATTGCCGCCGGCCTGGGCTACAGCATGCAGCGCGGCCGCTGGTGCATGATTCAGGGATTCCGCGAACCGCATATGACCGGCAACTGCACCATGGCCAAAGCCGTGGCCCTCAGCATCTTCATCGTGGCCCTCGGCGCCACGGTTCTGAAATACGGGGTACCGGTCAGGCTGGATGGCGACCCTGTACTTGATCCGATCAATTATGTGCGCGGTACATTCGGCTGGGGCGGCGTGGTAGGCGGCATCATTTTCGGTCTGGGCGCCATGCTGGCCGGTGGCTGCGGTACCGGAACCCTCTGGCGTGTCGGCGAAGGGCAGTTGAAACTGTGGATCGCCGTGCCGTTTTTTGCCGTCAGCAACTCCATCATGACCGCCTGGTTCAACGACATGGAGTTCGAGGCGGACGGCGTGCTCGGCAGGTCAGTGTATCTGCCCGATGTCTTCGGCTATGGCGGCACGCTGCTGCTCATCACTGTTTTCCTGCTTACCTGGTATATCACGGTGGACTGGAACGAAGAATCCAATAAGCTGATTGTCGAAATGTAAGAGACCGGCCGGCAACTTTTTCTTTGTCAGGTTTTCTTCTTTTTTTAAATCGCATTCCCGGCTTGTTCGGGAATGCGATTTTTTTTGTACGCTCATTTGAGCGCAACGGCTGGGCACCACGGCCCAAAAAGCTGTTCCTTCCCGAGCCTGTTTCTATTTTTGCCTTGACAGTACTCCTTGTCCGGGTGCACATTGATAATATAGACAGCACGGTATTGTTGTAATATTTACAGACCCTAAGGAAGATGATCATCCCAAACACCGGCCTGCGCCCCTATATTTCCCTCGCTCCGGACCACCTGCTGCACGGCGATGAAGTTGTTGTCATCGTGGACGACGAGATCGCCATCCGCGAGCCGTTAAAGCTCTATTTCGAACAGAACGGCTTTCATGTGGCAGATGCCAGCAGCGGCAGACAGCTGATCGAGCTGCTGGCGAACAGACGCGTGGCCCTGGTGCTGCTCGATATCGGGCTGCCGGATGCGGACGGCACCTCCCTCCTGCCGCAGATCAGGTCCGGCTACCCGGATGTCTCCATCGTCATGCTCTCCGGTCAGGCTGACATCCAGGTTGCCCTGGATTGCATCCGCAACGGCGCCGACGACTACATCACCAAACCGGTGCAGTTCAACGAAATCATGGTTGCGGTCAAAAAAAACCTGGAAAAGAGACGGCTGGTGCTGGAAAACCGCCGCTACCAGCAAGATCTTGAACAGGCCTATTTCCGCATCCAGCTGCTGCATCAGCTCTCCCTGAAGATGAACAGCGTGTACCTGAACGCCGTGGAACTGGACGAAATTCTGCGCGCCATCCTGGTGGGCATCACGGCCAACGAGGGCTTGCGTTTCAACCGGGCCTTCCTCGCCCTGTTTGACCGCAATAACGAATTTCTGGTGGGCAGAATGGCCATCGGCCCGGGCTGCCGGGAAGAGGCAGCCCATATATGGGCGGAAATGCGGGCCAAGGAGCTGAATTTTATCGACATCATCAACAACCTCGGCCAGACCTGCATGCGGGAAGATGATGCCGTGAACCAGATTGTCAAAACCCTGAAAATCCCCGTTACCCTGACGGACCATATTCTGATCAAATCGGCGTCTGAACGGCAGAGCTTCAAGGTGAGCGGCGGCCTCTCCACCG
This sequence comes from Deltaproteobacteria bacterium, assembly GCA_016208225.1. Taxonomy (GTDB): domain Bacteria; phylum Desulfobacterota; class Desulfobulbia; order Desulfobulbales; family SURF-16; genus SURF-16. The sequence continues at coordinate 25,896 of JACQYM010000301.1, forward strand.
TGCCGGTGCCGCAGGACCTGATCAACCTGCTGGGCGAAGATACCTTTGTCGTGGTGCCATTATTTGCCCCCGGCCGCTCCATCGGCGTCATCATCGCCGATAATTATGTGACCGGCAAGCCTATTCCGGACAGCCACGTCAGCACGCTGGAGCTTTTTGCCAGTCAGGGCAGCCTTGCCATCGAGCAGAGCCGCCTCTACATGGACATGCAGAAAAAGATCACCGAGCTGGAAGAGGTGACCCATGAACTGGACAAGAACAAGGATCTGCTCATTGAGGCCGAAAGATATTCGGCCCTCGGCCAGATGGCGGCCCAGATGGTCCATATCATCCGCAATCCTATCACCTCCATCGGCGGCGTGGCCCGCATCCTGGCCCGCAAGATTGAAGGGGATGAATGGAAAAAATATCTCGATGTCATGGTCAAGGAAACGGACAGACTGGAAGCAACCCTGACGGAACTCTTCGATTTTGTCAGCCAGCCGCAGGGCGAGAAGCAGTCGAGTAATCTGTATCCGCTGATAAAAAAGACGCTCATTCTGCTGCAGACCGGCATGACCAAGCAGAATATCACGTGGAGCCTGGATCTTGCAGAGCCTGATCCGGTGATTTTCATGGATCCGAAGCAGATCCGACGGGTGTTTCTCAATATCATCCGCAACGCCATGGAAGCCATGCCGAACGGGGGCCTGCTGAAGATCACCGCCCAGGCGGACGACGAATGGGTGCATGTTTCTTTCCGCGATACCGGCATCGGACTCGCCGGCGCGTATCTTGACCGGGCAGCGGAGCCTTTTTTTACCACCAAGACCTATGGCACGGGCATGGGTCTCACCCTGGTTGATCGATTTATCAAGGCCCATGGGGGAAATTTTTCACTGATCCGGCATGACAACGGCCTGGAGGTGAAGATAAATCTCCCCCTGGCAAAAAATGAAAATATCTGATCAACCACCCCTGCAGATCTTCACAATCGAGTCGACCGTTGCCGGTAAGCCTGCCCAGAAGAAGGAGAGCGAGGAGCTGCTTTTGGCCCCTGGCCAGCTTGTCAAGGGCAGAGTCGTCGGATTGACCGGCGACGGCAAATTCCTGCTGGACGTGGGCGGGCAGATGGTAACGGCCCGCAGCCTGGTGCCGCTGACCCCCGGCAGCGAGCTCTGGCTCGAAACGGGCAAAGGGGGCGGTGTGCCGATCTTGACCCTGGCCGCAAAAAAGGGGGCGGTGCAGGATTTCCTGAAGCTGCTTGTTGCCGGCGCACCCATGCCCGCCGCCGGCGGCAAGGAACTTGCCGATCTGTTCTCTTCCCTGGGCGGGAAGCTTGCACCCGGCCTGGCCACGGCCGGCCAGACCATGCTCGGCAGCGCCATAGCCGCAACAGGCGGCGGCGTCCCCGACCCGGAAGCCGTCAAGGTGCTCGCTCTGCTGCTGGGCGGGGCAACCGGCCGGTCGAAAGAACTCCTCGACCTGCTTGCCGGCACCTCAGCCAAAGAATCCCTGCTGAAATCGCAGCCGAATCCCGCGGCCGATAACACGGCAAAAATCCTGGCGGCCCACCAGGAGATCAACAGCCTGCCGCCCCAGGCGGACAGCCGGAATTTTCTACTTTTTCCCTGCTTTTTCGCCGGTGCATCCGGCTGGGGGGAGTGGCTTTTCTCCCTGGAACAGGAGCAGGCGCCTGGCAAAGAAGAACAGTACGGCCTCTCTTTTTTCCTGGAGATGAGCAGCCTCGGCGCCATGTCCCTGCAGGCGACCATTGCCGGCAGGAAAATCACCGGGGCCTTCCTGCTGGAGACGGAAAAGGCGAGAGCTCATCTGGCGGCCGGCGTGCCGGAACTGGTGCATATTCTGGAAAAGCAGGGGTACAGTCCTGTTTCCTTTGCCTGTGGGGTCAAGAGCGAAAACATTTTCAGGCAGCTGAAAGAGGCGCTGGAGGAAAAGGCGGGCATCAAACGCTTTTCACTCCTCGACGTCAGCGTCTGACCCGGCCCGTTCCCTCTCGAATACCGGCCGCTGCCAGGAAATCGCCACGGCTGCGAAGCCGGCAACGGAGACGAGAAGAAAGGAAGAGCGCAGGGCCCGGCAGAAAAAATCCTCCAGGCCGGGGACATAGTTCTTTAACTCCACCCCACCGGTGATCTGCCGGAAAAAAAATGAGAAAAAAAGTCCGGCCAGGGCAACGCCCAGCATCATGCCGAGATTGCGCGCCGTGGCCAGGAGCGCTGCCGCGGTGCCGCTGTTTTTTGCCCCCATTCTGACCAGCACCGAGGCGCTGTTGGGGGAGAGAAAAATGGCCTGGCCAAGCCCCAGAAAGGAGAGCCGTGCCGCCACTCCCCAGGGGGAGGTCTGCGGCGTCAGGGAGGCCAGCAGCAGCAGGCCGATGGTGGATAGGGCCAGGCCCAGAGTGGAAAGTATCCTGGCCCCGACAGAGTCGGAAAGCCAGCCTGCCAGCGGTGCCGCCACGATGGCGGCAAGGGGGATGGTGGTCATGATCAGGCCGGTCCGGGCGGCGGAAAGCCCCAGTACCCGATCGAGATAAAAGGGGATCAGGATCAGGACAAAGAAAAGCAGGAGAAAGGAAAGCAGGGCACTGACCACGCCGATGGTGAAAAATCTTTTTTGCAGAAAAACCAGGGGCAGAACCGGCTCCGCGGCGCGGGCCTCCACCTTGACAAAAAAGACAAAGGCCAGCAGGGTACAGCAGATCATGACCACTCCCCATTGCCAGGACATGTCGGCGGAAAAGGCGTGGGTCAGGGACAGCGACGCGGTGCCCAGCAGCAGGGTCCAGAGCAGGGCGCCGGGCCAGTCATAACTTCTTTTTTCCGGCGTCCGTCCTGCCGGCGACGGGGGGAGGATAAAGTTCGACAGCAGGGCAAAGCCAAAACTTGCCGTACCCGACAGGATAAAAAGCGCCCGCCAGGAAAAGAATTCGATCAGCATGCCGCCCAGGGCCGGACCGCACATCAGCCCGAGGGAAACCGGGATGCCGATGAAGCCCATGCTGCGTCCGAGCCTTGCCGTGGAGAAGGTATGGCGGATGATGGCCGGGCCGTGTGCCATCATCATGGCCGCGCCCAGGGCCTGAAAAAAGCGGGCGCCAATCAGCATGTGCAGTGAGCCTGAAAGGGCGCAGCCCGCGGACCCCAGACCGAACAGCAGAAAACCGAGGGTGTAGAACCTGCTCCGGCCGAGACGGTCGGCAAGATGGCCCCAGAGCAGCAGGGTCGAACTGGTGGTCAGCAGGTAGGCCATGACAACCCATTCGGTCTTGTGCAGGGGCGAGTGAAATTCTTTCATGATCGACGGCAGAGCGATGTTGACCATGGAGCTGTCAAGGGTGGAAAGAAAAACCCCGGAGGCGATCACCAGAAATATCAACCAGTTGCTTTCACGGCCCTTCACAATTGCGCACCATGGACCGCGAGATTTCTTTTTGTTGACATAAAATGAACATTTTGAGTACTCTTGTTATCTTAATAGGCAGCAAAGAGCGCCCGCATCCCATGTCCGCCGATCAATTGTAACCCTAAAGGATAAGATTCTTGGTGGGGGATAATAGTGCTGCAATCTCAATTTATTACAAATCCGAGGGGCAACCTTTCAGGCTAAAGCTGTCAGAATCTAAAAAGAGTTCTACTTCATATGGTGCAATAATGGAAAAAAATTCACGCCAGAAAATATACTTTTTTCTTGTCATGTTCCTCCTTGCCCTGGTGCTCCAACCCCTCGGCAAGGCAATGTCGGCGACGCCCATGCCCCAATTCAACCTGAAATCGGTGGTGGACGGCAATGCCGTGGACAGCGGCAAATTTCAGGGCAAAGTTCTGCTCGTCACCTTTTTCGCCACCTGGTGCCCGCCCTGCATGCAGGAAATTCCCGCGCTGATCAAAATTCAGCAGGAATTTGCCGAAAAAGGTTTCAGCGTGGTCGCCATTTCCGTGGATCAGGGCGGGACAGGCCCGGTGAAAAAAGTGGTTGAGAAAACCGGCATCAACTACCCTGTCCTCATGGCTGATTCAAAGGTGACCAGCGATTTCGGCGGAGTGGTCGGTATTCCCACATCCTTTCTTATCAACCAGCAGGGCAATGTGATTAAAAATTATCCCGGCTACGTGGGACACAATGTGTTTGTCGAGGATATTAAAAAACTTCTGCCGTAACACCGCGATCAGGCAAGGAAAAAACTGAGGCAGCTATTCGCCGCGCACGAGATTGAATGCCTGTTCATTTTTGGGTTGACTTCTTTTAGTGGCGGGGTATACTGATTTGGACAGGATGAGGTTGGGTAATTTTTCAGATCCGAATAAAAACGTAAGGAGAAAGAAATGAGCAAGAAACTTTTGACTCTGGCATTGGCCGTGGCTTTCATCGCATCCACCGCAACCGTATCTTTGGCTGCTAAAATCAAATGTACCGTAGACAGCGTTGAAGGCAGCAAAGTGACCATGACCTGCGACGGCGCCGCTGATCTGAAAGCTGGCGACAAAGTTGAAGTAAAAGCCGGTAAAGGCAAAGCGGTAGAGGGTTGCTAATTTCTTTCCCTCGTTGAATAGATAGTAAAAAAGACCGTTTGATCTTCGGATGAAACGGTCTTTTTTTATTGCCCTCTCTGCCCCCGTAATAGTAATCTCCCCTGTATCTCATCCTTACGTCAGTTGCGCCATCAGAAACGCCGTTGTGAAAAACAATATCGGCGCCCGGATGGCAGAGGCGGTATAAGGAGCCGTCACGAACTACCCGGAAATGAAGAGGGTATTTCGTAACGTCCCCTTTACGCAAAAAAGAGATCCATCAATACAAGAATGATGGACTCGTAAAAACTGAAATTAACCACAGAGAGCACAGAGCCCACAGAGATAACTAATTGTAATTAAAATATTTTCTCTGTGACCGCTGTGAGCTCCGTGGTGAAAATAGACTTTTTACGAATTCATCAAGAATGAATGAACAGTAACGGACCAAGCACGTGAATTTACTTTATGCCGCTTTTCTCGGAATCCTGCAGGGAGCGACCGAATTTCTGCCAATCTCCAGCTCCGGCCATCTTGCCCTGGCTGAAGCCTTTTTTCATATCAAAGAAGCGGGGCTTACCTTTGACATCGCCCTGCATATGGGCACACTGGTAGCCATTCTCGCCTATTTCCGGCAGGATTTCTACGGGATGGGGCTTGCCCTGGCCGGCAAGGGGCAGGGCGAGGAGGCTTTGCAGCAGCGGCGCATGTTCCTCTACATCTCCCTGGCCACCATCCCTGCCGTGATCGCCGGACTGTTGGGAGAGCATGCCGCTGAAACGTTGTTGCGCGGCCCGCTGACCGTGGCTTTTTTTCTGGCGGCAGCCGGTCTTTTTCTCTGGCTGGCCGAGAAAAAAGGCACACATCAGCGCCCATTTACCGCAATGACCCTGAAAGATGCGCTCATCATCGGCTTTGCCCAGGCCCTTGCCCTCATCCCGGGCGTCTCCCGCAGCGGCAGCACCATGACCGCCGGACTCTTCCTGGGCCTGAACCGTTCCGCCTGCGCCCGTTTTTCTTTTTTGTTGTCGGCTCCCATAGTTTTCGGGGCGGGAATTTACAAGCTCCCCAAGATGCTTAGCCAGGGCCTCAACCAGAGCGAAATTCTTTTCTATCTGACCGGTTTCTTTTCATCGGCAATTTCCGGGTATCTGGTTATCGCCCTGCTCATGCAATTTGTGCGGACGAAATCCCTCGTCGTTTTTGCCTACTACCGTTTTTTGCTGGCGGCCGTGGTCGCCACGGCCCTGCTTCTTGGCTATTCATGAATAAACGTGACTGCGCAGGTTGTTTAGACTATTAGTTAGACTGTAGTACCCTGTACTCTTAATCCTTCGTAGGTTGGGTTAGGCCGTTGTTTGGCCGTAACCCAACACCAGAGGCGCCTTTGGCGTTGGGTTACGCTTCGCTAACCCAACCTACTGAAAATACGAAGCAATCAATGTTCCATGGTAGTAGGGTGTCAGGTGAAAAGTCGGTAATGCAAGCCTGCGCAGAGTAATGAGGGACCATGGCGAAATAACCTCTTCATTGTTGTGCATTTCGTTACGGCTCCTTATGCCGTCTCTGAGAACCAGAAGACGAAATTATTTTATTACAACGGCTTACCTCCGTTAACAGACTAAACACCTACCGGCTATGCCCCTGAGCAGTTGCCCATAAACAAAGGTTATGAAAGTGAACATCGCAGATCTGCCTGAAAAGGCGCAGCAGGTCCTGAAAAGGATCCGGAAAAAATATAAGGTCGGTTTCGAGCCCTTGCGCATCAGGGATGTGGAGCTTGAAATTCTGCAGGTTACGGATCTTGAGCAGCTGTTAGCCGGAAAAGATCCCTTTGCCGATGTGTCAAGTTTCCCCTTCTGGGTCAAGTTGTGGGAGGCATCCCTCATGCTTGCCGATATCATGGCCAGCCTGCCCTGCGAGCCGGGGCAGACACTGCTCGAGCTGGGGGCGGGACTGGGAGCGCCGGGCCTTGTCGCCGCGGCACGAGGGCACAAAGTCACCTTGAGCGACTATGAACCCCATATTCTGGATTTCCAGCGGGTCAGCGCGGCGGCCAATGGGCTGACCGTCGTTGATTTTTGCATGATCGACTGGAAAAAACCGCCTGAACTCGCGCCCTTTGCCACCATCATCGGCGCGGAAATCCTTTTTCGGGCTGAATTTTTTGAGCCGCTGCTGGCGGTATTTAAAAAATATCTTGCCCCGCAGGGCACGATTTATTTAGCCCATGATGCCCGCCGGAAAAGCCTGCCCGCATTTCTCGATCTGGCCCAGAAGGAGTATCAGGTCGCGGTCAGCGCCAGGAAAATGAAATCAGCGGAAGGGGAGCTGACCATCATTATTAACCGTTTAAGGAGAAAATAGTATTCCACCATGCCGATTTATGAATATGAACATCTCGGCCGGGAAGAATGCAAACTTGGCTGCCGTTTCGAGCTGGTCCAGTCCATTTCCAGTGAAAAGCTGACAAAGTGTCCCGAATGCGGGCAACCGGTGCAGCGGCTGATTTCCATCTGCGCCATCAGCACCCCGAAAACCGCCAGTGATTTAAAAAATCACGGATTCACCAAACTGGTGCGCCGGGACAACGGCGTCTATGAGAATGTGACGGCCACCGGGAAGGAAAGCAGAATATGGGATGTCCGCAAACCGGAAACCATGCCTGATCTGAAGTCCAAGATCAGGGACTGAGGGGGGCAAGAGGTGCCCGGTTGCCGGTTTACGTCCTTGTCAATATGAGAATTTCTCGGCTATTTTCCGTCAACCGTCAACCGTCAACTGGCAACTGGCAACTGTAAATTGTAAAACCCCCTCCCCGTTCCGGAATTCTATGCATTACAACGATATCGACTGGAATGAGCTCTGGCAGGAGGCCCGCCGGCAGAAGAGCTGGAAAAAAAAGAACAGGCAGGCGTGGGACAGCCGGGCCGCTGGCTTTGCCAGGCGAAATATCGACTCGGAATATGCCGAGCTTTTTTTGCAGTTGCTCAAGCCGGCACCCCACTGGCGGGTGCTTGACATCGGCTGTGGGCCGGGTACCCTGGCGCTGCCCCTGGCGGCCAGGGTGAAGTCGGTGACCGCCATTGATTTTTCCGCGGCCATGCTGCACGAACTGGAAGAAAGGGCGGCGCAGCAGGGGATCACGAATATTGTTCCCATCCAGGCATCGTGGACCGATGACTGGCAGCAGCTGGCGATTCCCGTCCATGAAGTTGTCATCAGCTCCCGTTCCCTGTCGGTTTTTGATCTGCGCAGCGCCCTGGAAAAAATGAACAGCTGGGCTACCGAAAAAGTTTTTATTGCCGATAGGGTAGGCAGCGGTCCTTTTGATCCGGACCTGTTTGCTGCCGTGGGCCGCCCCTTTGACCCCGGCCCGGATTTTATTTTTACGGTGAATCTCTTATACCAGCTGGGGATTCATCCAAAAATCGACTATATCGAACTTGCGCGGACAAAAACATATGACTCCAGGGATGAAGCCCTGGAAAGCTGCCGCTGGATGTTCGACGATCTCAGCCCGGCGGAAGAGGAAAGACTGGCCGCCTATGTTGATGGGCGGCTGGTGCATGATGAGGGGGGCCGCGTCACTCTGCGGCGCAGGGCACGGGTGAAATGGGCGCTGCTCTCCTGGGACAAGGAAAGGGTGCAGGGCGGCCTGTAACCGGCCGGGCTTTGATTGTCTGGTCCGGCAGCCGGCGCGGCAAACCGGCCCATGGCCGGCCGGGCAGCGGCTGCGCAACACGAAAAATCGAGAAGCAAAAAGATAATGAACGATTATGATATCATCGTCATCGGCGCCGGCCATGCGGGGTGTGAAGCTGCCCTGGCCGCGGCCCGCATGGGCTGCCGGACGGCGGTGCTGACC